>UROA01000030.1 GCA_900549355.1 uncultured Collinsella sp.
CCCTGCGGTCGCTCTCCCCGCTGGAGTGCTCGGAGGGCGTCAGGCCGACCCACGCGGCGAACGAGCGGGCGTTCCTGAACCTGGAGAACTCGCCGGCCTCGAACACGAGGTCGGCGGCGGTCGCGGTGTCGACGCCCTTGAGGCAGCGCAGGGAGTCGACCCTCCTCCTCCACCTGGGCTTGCGGGCCTCGGCCTCGACGAGCCCCTCGAGCCTCGCCTTCTCCTCCGCCGCCCGCCTGACCGCGTCGACGTAGTAGGCGAGCACCTCCTCGTCGGCCCTCTCCGCGAACCTTATCGACTCGATCCAGGACCAGTGGGCCCGGGTCCAGTTGCCCTTCCTGCGGCCGGTGGGCGTCCTCTCGTCGAAGACGAGCCCGTGCCTGAGCAGGAACTTGGAGAGCCGCTGCTTCGAGCGCGAGAGGTCGTCCCTCGCGTCCTCGAGCGCCCTGGTCAGGTCGCGGGCGGCCTCGCACTCGTCGTCGGGGACCCACACCTCGACCACGTTGCCGACCGACAGCATGCGGGCGAGGAACTCGGCGTCGTTGCGGTCGTTCTTCCTGCGCCTGTCCGCGCTGGGCTTGATCATCTTCGAGACGGCGCCGACCACGCAGTCGACCCCGAGGCCGGAGAGCCTCTTCTGCAGGTCGAACCCCGTGACCCCGGACTCGTACACGCACCTGGCCTTTGGGTCCACGGACCGCACCCACCCCGCGACGGCGCCGGCGTCGTAGCCGAAGGTCGCGCAGCGCACCTCCCCGGTCATGACGTCGAGGGAGACTGCCTTTATCGAGCGGGCGTGGACGTCGAGTCCGACGAAGGTGGTAGTATCGAGCATGGGAGCCCCTTCCATGAATGCGGCGTGGCCGCCGCGGCTGAATTAGACACTCACCATTGTCGGCCTAATCCGCGGTTTTTCATGCAGCAGGGGCTCTCAATGTTTTATGTCCTGCTCATATCGTCTCTGCCGGCAGTTAGGGACAGTTCCCAAGTGTCGGCACATAAAGAACGTCCAACTGCCAAGTGCCACATCTGTCCCCTTTGCACCAAAATGGTGCAGATTAACCTGTCCCCAATGCACCAAGCGTGCCGCGGGGGCCGCGTTGTGACACAATGGCGTTTGTTCGATTCGTTATGCGAAAGGCCAACTATGGCAAATAAGAAAAAGAACCCTGCGCCCGAGCCGACGCCCGAGCAGCAGGCTCGCGCTGCCTCCAGCTCTCGCAAGAAGCAGCGCAAGACGTACGTGTCTAAGACCGTCAAGATCGTCCTGGTGGTCATCGGCGTGCTGGCGATGCTGCTTTCCGTCTCGGCGATGGCGTGCTCCGGCCTTATGTCGCAGGCCGAGGACACCTCGGGCTACAAGCTGACCGGCGGTGTTGCTGCAACTATCAACGGCACCAACCTCACCGAGGACACCGTGACCAAGCAGATCATGAGCATGCGCACGTCCTACGGCTACACCAAGGATAAGGATTGGGCGCAGTATCTGGTTGACAACGACCTCACGCCCAAGAAGTACCGCAAGCAACTCATCGACTCCTACACGCAGCAGATTCTGCTTCAACAGGCACAGAAGGAGAACGGCGTGACGGTGTCGGACGAGGAGGTCGAGAAGGCATGGAAGGACGCGTGCAAGAGCGCGGGCGGCGCCAAGGCCTTTAAGAAGACCCTCAAGACCTACGGCTATACCGAGGACACCTACAAGGACTCACTCAAGGAGAGTCTGGCGCAGCAGAAACTCAAGGATGCCGCCGCGCCCACGAGCAAGCCCAAGGACAGCGAGATTGTCGATTACATCAACGAAAACCTGTCCAGCTACAACGACGCCCGCCGCTCGTCGAACATCCTGATCAAGGTTGATTCTGACGCTTCCGACGAGGACAAGGCTGCCGCCAAGGCCAAGGCGCAGGAGTGCCTGGACAAGATCAACTCCGGTGAGCTGAGCTTTGAGGACGCCGTTGAGCAGTACTCCGAGGACACCGGTTCCAAGGAGAAGAAGGGCGATGTGGGCTGGGATAAGCTCACCACTTTCGTCGACAGCTACCAGACGGCGCTCGAGGGACTCAACAAGGGCGACGTGAGCGAAGTCGTCGAGTCGACCTATGGCTACCACATCATCAAGTGCACCGACTACTTCCATGTCGATAATCAGGTTGATGACATCAACCAGGTGCCCAAGGACATCAAAAAGTACGTCTCCAACGTGGTGAAGACGCAAGCGGCCAGCACCGCGTACAGCGAGTGGCTGGAGCAGTACAAGAAGGATGCCGACATCACCGTCAACCCCATGCCCAAGGACGTACCCTATAACGTGAGTCTGAAGGGCGTCACCAAGAGTTCGACCGACGATTCGTCGAAGACTGAGTAACCATGGGGCGGTGCTCGCGTGAGTGCCGCCCACGCTATTAGAGAGGATTTGCAGATGACCAACGAAGAGCTGCAGAAAGAAATGATCGCGGCCATGAAGGCCAAGGACAAGGTTCGCCTGTCCATCATTCGCCAGGTCAAGGCCGAGGTGAAGAATATCGAGGTTAACGAGCGCCGCGATGTGACCGAGGAAGACGTCAACAGCATGATCAAGCGTCTGATCAAGCAGACGAGCGAGACACTGGAGATGTCCATCAAGGCCGGCACCGACCAGGAGCGTACCGACAACCTGACCGAGCAGGTCAAGATTCTGGAGAGCCTGCTGCCCGCGCAGGTTTCGGGCGAGGAGCTCGAGGCCCTGATCGAGCAGGTCATCGCCGAGCTGGGCGCTACTTCCAAGAAGCAGATGGGCCAGGTCATGGGAGCACTCGGCAAGGCCACCGGCGGCAACTTCGATAAGCCTGCCGCGGCAAAGATCGTCGGAGCAAAGCTGGCTTAAGGGCCGAGCGGTACATAGTTGATGTTAAGGGGACGTGACCATTGCGGTCGCGCCCCTTTTTGCTGGGCTGGGCAATCATTGGGGACGGGCTTAAATGAGTGCCCAATGAGCGGGTACTCATTTAAGCCCGTCCCCAATGAGTGGGTTAAAGGTTGCGGGTTCTTTACGGGAATGTAGTGTGGGCTGCGGAAACGCGGTTCTTTCCGTACAATAGTTCAACTCGTGTAAACGCAGGGAAGGGACATTCATGGCAGACATGATCGAGATCAAGCATCTCAACAAGTACTTTGGCGACCTGCATGTGCTCAAAGATATCAATCTCACCGTCAAGCGCGGCGAGAAGCTCGTAATGATCGGGCCTTCCGGCTCGGGTAAGTCGACGCTCATCCGTTGCGTCGATTATCTGGAGGAGCCCACGTCGGGCGAGGTCGTCATCGACGGTACGCCGCTCACCAAAAAGAATCACCTGGAGATGGCTCGCAAGTATAGTTCCATGGTGTTTCAGCAGTTCAACCTGTATCCCAACATGACGGTGCTCGGCAACCTGACGCTCGCGCCCATCAAGCTGCAAAAGAAGAGCAAGGAGGAGGCGACCGAGATCGCCATCGCCGCTCTCAAGCGCGTTGGCATGGCGCATAAGGCCGGCGAGTATCCGCAGAATCTCTCGGGCGGTCAGCAGCAGCGCATCGCCATCGCCCGTGCCCTGTGCACCAAGCAGCCCATCATTCTGTTTGACGAGCCGACCTCGGCGCTCGACCCCGAGATGGTCCAGGAGGTTCTGGACGTTATGATTGAGCTCGCGCAGGAGGACATCACCATGATCTGCGTGACGCACGAGATGGGCTTTGCGCGCCAGGTGGCCGACCGCGTCATCTTTATGGAGGACGGCCGCATCCTGGAGGAGGGCACGCCCGAGCACTTCTTCGATAACCCCGAGAACCCGCGCTGCCGCGAGTTCCTGTCCAAGATTCTGCACTAGGCGCGGTGATGGACATGACGGATATGACGAGGACGGCCGTGTCGCGCCGTCACTTTTTGCAGCTGGCGGGCGCCGGCATGCTCGCGCTGACGGGGGTCGCGCTTACCGGTTGCGGCAACTCCACCAGCGGCGAGGGTTCCGACAAGGGGTCCAAGCTTGCGGCCATTAAGTCGCGTGGCCATCTGAATGCCGGCGTTAAGAAGGACGTTCCCGGCTACGGCTACTACGACACCGCCAAGGGCAGCTTTGAGGGCATGGAAGTCGATTTGTGCTACCAGATCGCCGCTGCCGTCTTTGGCGTGAGCTACAAGGAGGCTCGCGCTCAGGAGCTTGTCGAGTTTACCGACGTAACGCCCAAGACGCGCGGCCCGCTGATCGATAACGGCCAACTTGACGTGGTCGCGGCGACCTACACCATCACCGACGAGCGCAAGAAGAGCTGGGATTTCTCGACGCCGTACCGCACCGACTACGTGGGACTCATGGTCAAGAAGCGTTCGGGCTTTACCTCGATTGAGGACCTGGACGGCAAGGTCATTGGCGTGAGCCAGGGTGCCACCACGCAGGGCCTGATCGAGCAGATGATCAAGGACAACGGCTTTAGCTGCAAGCCCGAGTTTAGGGCCTTTAGCGGCTACCCCATCATCAAGAGTTCGCTCGACGCCGGCAATATCGACGTCTTTGCCATGGACCGCTCCACGCTGGCCGGTTACATGAACGAGACCGTTGAGCTGCTGCAGCCCGAGGTCAAGTTTGGTGAGCAGGGCTACGGCGTGGCGACCAAGAAGGGCTGCGACCTTTCGGCCGTGGTCGATCAGGTGATTTGCGATCGCCTGGCCGACGGCTGGCTCGACCAAGAGGTCAAGACCTGGGGTCTTGTATAGGCGCATCGTCCAAGGAAGGAATCAAATGCTCGAAGGATTATTTGACGCCGACCGTTGGTCGACGACATTCCAAAACATGGGGCCCTTCTGGGAGGGCTTTGGCGTGACGCTGCAGGTGGTCGTTGCCGGCCTGCTGCTGTCGCTGGTGCTGGGCACGCTGCTGGGCGTGTTCTCTACCACTCGTTCGCGCGTGCTGCGCGCCATAAGCCGCGTGTACGTGGAGTTTTACCAGAACACCCCGTTGCCCGTACAGGTGCTCTTTATGTACATGGCCGGTCCGCAGTTTTTGCAGGCCATAACCGGTGCCGACCAGCCGGTGCGCATCGCTCCGTTCGTGCTGGGCTTCTTGGGTGTGGGCCTGTATCACGCAGCCTACATTTCGGAGGTCATCCGCACTGGTATCGAGGCGGTTCCGCGCGGTCAGATGGAGGCGGCCCAGAGCCAGGGCTTCACCCGTGCGCAGGCGTACTGGTACATCGTGCTGCCCCAGACATTCAAGATCATTCTGCCGCCGCTGTGTAACCAGGCGCTCAACCTGGTCAAGAACACGTCGGTGCTGGCACTTGTGGCCGGCGGCGACCTTATGTACCGTTCCGACAACTTCGTGAGTCTGTACGGTTACCTGCAGGGATACATCGTCTGCTGCCTTATGTACTTCATCATCTGCTTTCCGCTCGCCATGCTGGTGCAGTGGCTCGAGCGCCGCTCCAAGGAGCGTCCGCGCGGCGTGAGCCTGGCCGAGCTGGGGCTCGACAACGTAGAGGAGGCCTAGCGCATGGAAATCTTCAACGCGACCAACCTGCTCTACATTTGGGGCGGCTTTGTTAAGACGATCGAGATCTCGGCGCTGTCGATCTTTTTCTCGCTCATCTTTGGCACGGTGCTGGCGCTCGTTAAAAGCTATGCGCCCCGCCCGTTCCGTATTTTGGTGAGCGCCTATATCGAACTGTTCCGCTGTACGCCGAACCTACTGTGGATCCTGTTTATCTACTTTACGGTGCAGGGTTTGGACATTGTGATTTCGACCATCGCCTTTACGCTGTTTACCAGCGCTGTTATGGCCGAGATTGTGCGCGGCGGCCTCAACTCGATTCCGCGCGGCCAGTTTGAGGCAGCGCAGAGCCAGGGCTTCGGCTTCTTTGCCACCATGCGCTACATCATTCTGCCGCAGACGTTTAAGACGATCATTCCGGCGCTGTTTAGCCAGTGCACGACCGTCATCAAGGACAGCTCGTATCTTTCGGGCATTAACGTGGCCGAGCTCATGTACACGGCAAACGTCGTGATGGCCCACGCGATCGACCTGTCGCAGGTGCTTATGCTCTACGGCCTGGTGTTTGCGATGTACTTTGTACTCAACTTTGGTATCTCGCTGCTGGTCCGCGCATATCAGAGGCGAATGGTGGCAGCGTAGAATGTGGCAAAGGGACAGCCCCTTTGTCACATAGAGAAAGGAATCGCGATGAGCGATCTGGAGAATAAGAAGAGTCCTGTGGTCATTACCATCGCGCGCGACTTTGGCGCCGAGGGCCACGAGATTGGCCGCATGCTTGCCGACGAGTTGGGGATTCCGCTGTACGATAACGAGCTGCTGGTACGTGCGTCGCTGCGCGCGGGCGAGTCGCTCGATAAGATGGCCGCCTATGATGAGCGTCTGGCCGTGGAGAACATGGCGTTTCTGCCCGACCGCTACGATGCGCGTTCGTACTCGGATAAGTTGTTCCAAAAGATGAGCCAGGTGATTTTGGATCTGGGCGAGACCGAGAGCTGCATTATCGAAGGCCGCCTGTCCGATTATCTGCTTCGCAACAATCCCAACCACATTGCCGTGCTGGTGACCGCACCCTTTGAGGACCGTGTCGAGATTGTTCGCAAGAAGCGTGGCCTCAACAAAAAGAAGGGCGCCAAGCTGGTTAAGCAGCAGCAGAAGGCGCGCGAGGCGTTCTATAAGCGCTACAGTGCCGGAAAGTGGAAGATGACGAGTGGCAAGGATATCGTCGTCAACCGCGCCAAGCTGGGCCGCGAAGGCTGCAAGGACGTCATCGCCGCGGCCTACCGCTACAAGGTGGCGCAGCTCGAAGCTTAACCGACCAAAACCACCACAAAGGGGACAGGCACCTTTGTGGTGGTTTGGGCGGCCGGCATAGAAAAAGTCCCCGCCGGGCGTGTGCTCGACGGGGACTTTGCCGTTTGGTGGCTAGCGCTGTAGGTGATTACTCGCCCAGCAGGCTCTTGGTGATCGAAGCGGCGGCCTTCTTGCCGGCGCCCATCGCCAGAATGACCGTAGCGGCACCGGTGACGATGTCGCCGCCAGCCCAGATGCGGGGATCGGTGGTCTGGCCGGTCTCCTCGTCACGATCGATGCTCATGGTCGGATCAGCCTTGCACGCCTTCTCGATAAACGTATAGAGCTTCTCTTCGTCGCCACGGTTCTCGGCCTCGATGGCAATGCGGTACTGCGAGTTGGGGAACTTAAACGCCGCCGCCTCGACCTTACCGGTAATGGAGAGTGTGTCACCCGTCTCGGCAGCCAGCTTGGGTGCCACGATGATGTCACCGGCATAAGCGTGGCCAACCTCGGTCATATCGCGGCCGCACATCACATACAGGTGGGCCAGACGATCGCTCTTGCGGGTACGCGCGTTGATCAGCTCAAGACCCGGCTCAAGCGTACCCGTCAGCACCTTGATAAAGCTGATGCGACCCTGCTGCGGATCGGCCAACGTCTTAAACACAAACGCCACCGGACGATCATCGTCGCTCGAAATCTTGAGCGAATCGCCGTCGATGAGCGGCATCTCGCCGTAGTCCGTCGGCGCCGGGAAGTATGTGGCAATGTCGTCCATCAGCGAGTTGACGCCCTGCTCCTTAATGCAATCGCCCGCAAAGACCGGCACAAAGATGCGCTCGGCAATCGCCTTCGACAGCAGGCCTTCAAGCTCCTCCTGCGTCAGCGTCTCCTCGCCTTCCAAGTACTTCATCATCAGTTCGTCGTCAGCCTCGGCCACCAGCTCGCACAGATGGTCATGGGCTTCCTCGGCCTGGGCACGATACTCCTCGGGAATCTCCGACTCAACGGCTTCGGTGCCGTTGCAATGGCGCGCCTTCATGCGCACCAGGTCGATGATGCCATCAAAGTCCTCGCCCTCGCCCCAGGGAAGGGTCACGGCGCCCAGTCGCGTGCCAAAGCGCTCCTGCAGCAGGTCCATCGTGGTCGCAAAGCTGGCCTCGGAGCGCGACAGGCGGTTTACGAACACCGCACGCGCCAAGCGCAGGTCCTCGGCGGCATACCAGAGCTTAACCGTCGTAGGCTGCGGGCCGGCCTCGGCGTCGACCACAAACAGAGCCGTCTCGCAGACGCTCATCGCGGCAAAGGCGTCGCCGATAAAATCGGGGTAGCACGGGGCATCGAGCACATTGATGCGCGCGCCCTTCCAGTCGATCGGCGCGATGGTCGTCGAGATGGAGAATGAACGCTTGACCTCTTCAGGGTCATAGTCGAGCGTGGGCTTGGTGCCGTCGTGGCCGCCCAGGCGGGCGGTCTTGCCGGAAAGGTGGAGCATGGCCTCGGCGAGCGAAGTCTTGCCCACCCCGCCTTGGCCTACGAGCACCACGTTCCTTACGTTACCGGTCTTGGGAGCACCCATGATGACCTCCTTGCAGGGCCGCGCGCAATGCGCGACGCCAACGGGGAGAGTTCGCGGTCGGTGCCATCCCGGGAGCAGCATGGTCGGCAGCCGAGCCGACTCACCCTCCAAATGTCCTATGCCACCACCCTACCCTCACGGGCGGCTGTCCATGCATACCTTTCGGCACACGTATGAATACAGGCGGCGAGAGGAAGAGACAAGCTTGTGAGGCGATTATTGAACCCCGTCGATGCAAACAAAAAGCCGCCACAGTCCGTAAGACCTGCGGCGGCTTCGCCTCAATTAATAGTTGAGTAAATACCTGAGCCTACCCCTCGATACGGCTCAAGAACTCACGGGTACGTTGCTCACGCGGGTGATTGATAACCTGCTCGGCCGGACCCTCCTCGACAATGCGGCCTCCGTCCATAAAGACCACGCGATCGGCAACATCGCGCGCAAACTGCATTGCGTGGGTCACGATTACCATCGTCATATTCTGCGCGGCAAGGTCTTTAATGACATGCAGCACCTCGGCCGTCAGCTCGGGATCAAGTGCCGAGGTCGGCTCGTCAAAGAACAGGATCTCCGGATCGAGCGCTAGGGCGCGGGCGATACTCACGCGCTGTTGCTGACCGCCCGAAAGCTCACACGGAACCTTGTTCTCGTTGCCCACAAGCCCCATCTGCGCGATCAACTCGCATGCACGTGCCTCTGCCTGCTCGCGCGGGCGCTTAAGAACGCGGATCGGCGCATCGGTGATGTTTTTCATCACGGTATAGTGCGGGAACAGATTGTAGTTCTGAAACACCAGGCCAAATCGCGAGCGCGCCTGCCTGGGCACATCGCCCTTCGCATAGACCGCGCCCGAACCCGCATCCGTCGCAACGGCAAGGTCGCCAAACGAGAGCGAGCCTCCGTCGAGCGTCTCGAGCAGCGTGGCACACCGCAGCAGCGTGGACTTGCCGCCACCCGAAGGCCCGATAATCGCCACGACCTCTCCACGCTTTACCTCGAGCGAGATATCCTTGAGCACCTCATTGCCGCCAAACGCCTTGCGAGCGTTTTCGATTTTCATCACTGAGTTAGTCATGATAATAGTCCAGCTTCTTTTCGGCGGCGCCCAGCAGCATCTCGACCACAAAGTTAAAGACCCAGTAGATCAGCGCCGCGATCGCAAACGGCACCATGCTCACCTGCGAGGCGACCAGCGCCTTGGCGGTCGAGAACATCTCACCCACGCCAATGGCAAACGCCAGCGACGTGTCCTTGACCAGCGTGATGATCTCATTGCCCATCGCCGGCAGAATACGCTTGGCGACCTGCGGCATCACGATATACAGAAACGTCTGCACGCGCGAATAGCCCAGCACCTCGGCAGCCTCGTATTGACCGCGCGGAATGGACTGCAAGCCCGAGCGATAGATCTCGGCAAAGTAACCGGCGTAGTTGATGATGAACGCCACGACGCACGCCGTCCACTTGGAATCGGGCGTGAGCGAAATGCCAAACACGTAGTACGGGGCAAAGTAGATGGCAAACATCTGCAGCATGAGCGGCGTACCGCGCATGATCGAAATGTAGATGCGCGCAATCCAGCGAAGCGGCGCGATTTTGCTCATGCGCATAAACGCCACGGGGATTCCCAGCGGAATCGACCCCAGCAGTGTCAGCACAAACAACTGCAAACTGACCAAGAATCCCTGGCCAAGCATCTGCATCATGACCTGAATAGACATTACTTGAGCACCCAATTATCGAAAGATAGACCATAGCTTGAATACTTGTCGCAGAGATCCTTAACCGTACCGTCATCGTAGAGTGCCTTGAGCGACTCGGTCACGGCGTCGGCCGACTTGGTGTCGCCCTTCTTAAAGCCGACGGCGTAGTGCTCGCTGGACAGCGGCTTGTCGAGCTGCGTATAGGCATCGGGCTTGGCGGCAAGCTGATACTGGGCAATCGAAAGGTCGCAGGCCACGGCATCGACCGCGCCGCTCTCGAGCTGCATAAAGGCCGTGTTGTACTCGCCGATCGTGTCGAGCGTGGCAAACGTCGCCGCCAGATCCTTCTGGTCACCCTCGAGCACATCCTGCGCAGCGGAATCGGTCTGGGTAATCACGGTCTTGCCGGCAAGATCGTCCCAGCTCTTGATGCCTGCATCCTTCTTTACCACCAGCACCTGCTCGTTGAGCATGTACGGCTCGGAGAACGTGTAGTCGTCCTCGCGGCCCTCCATGGTAAAGCCGTTCCAGATGCAGTTGATGGCGCCCGAGTTGAGCAGCGTATCCTTGGCGTCCCAGTCGATGGCCTCGTATTTGACCTCCCAGCCCTGCTTATCGGCAACAGCCTTGGCCAGATCGAGGTCAAAACCAGTGTACTCGCCATCGTCGCCCACAAAGCCGTACGGAGGATAGGACTTATCAAAGCCCACCACAAGTTTCTTGGACTCCGCAGCGCCCTTCACATCCTTGGCCGCGGCAGAGCCTGCAGCGGAGCCCTTGCCGGCACCACCGCCGCAGCCGACAAGACCAAGGCCAAGCACCGTGGCAAGCGAGCCGGCTAGACCAACAAACTGACGACGAGACATATCGGTATTCATGATATTCCCCCTTGGTAGCACTTTAGTTAGGTAAAGTGAGTCATGTAACGTCCAGAATCATACACTTTAGTGAGATGGAGTACAAGGGAGGGTTTGCCCGGCGAGGGCGGGGAGCGGCGCGTAATTAAGTTTCCTGCTCTACAGTCTGCGCAAGACGGAAAGCACATTAAGTGCTTTCCTTTGCGTGCGGAACTCGCGATAAACTTAATTACGCGCCGCTCCCCGCCCACGCCGGGCAAACATCGTTGGACTTATCGCTGACATGAAATGGGCGCTTGCATATCGTCTGCTAACTTGGCACGGTACAATGCTTTCAGATTTCAATTTGTAAATTAGTGGGGTTAATTCATGGCAGAATCTCGTGCGGAGCGTAAGGCTCGTCGTGCTTTGATCGAGGCGGCTGAGGGGTCAGAGGAGAAAAAATCTTCTAAGAAATCCAAGTCGTCTCAGGACGCGAAGGGTAAGTCGGCCAAGGGCAAGGCTAAGGCCAAGCGTCCCGGCTCTCGTCGGAACGAGGATAAGGCATCTCAGACTCGTTCCAAGCGCTCGCATAAAGATCCGGCTTCGTCTGCGCGTAAGGCTGTGGACCCCAAGTCTCCTTGTTCCATCATGAAAGCTTGCGGTGGGTGTACGGCGCTCAATCGTCCTTATAAGAAGCAGCTCGCCGCCAAGCAGGCTGCTATGGAGGAGCTTTTTGCTTCGCTTTGTGAGCGTGAGGGCATTGCTGTAGATCCTATTCGCGGTATGGGCGTCACCCTTGGCGACCCGGGTAAATATCCTGCGCCGCGTGGCTTTCGTCATAAGGCTGCCACTCCCTTTGCTCCCGGTAAGGAGGGCGCTGTCCGTTGCGGTTTCTTTGAGCGCGGCACGCACAAGATCGTTGCCGTACCCGAATGCCCCGTCGAGGCGTCGGGCGCTCGTCAGATTCTCAACGGCATCGCACGCGAAGCTGAGCGGTTGCATATTCCCGCCTTTAACGAGGACAAGCATCTTGGTTTGCTTCGCTATGCCGTCATCCGCTGCGGTTGGCGTACCGACCAGGTCATGGTTACGCTCGTGACCGCCCAGCGTGACTTACCGCATGCACAGGAGTTCTTTGAGGCCGTCGCGGCGCTCGATCCGCATATCGTCACCGTTGCCCAAAATATCAATGGACGTCCCGGTAACGCCATCTTGGGTGAGGAGACTCGTATCGTCTATGGCGCCGAATGCATGCGCGACCAGCTGCTCGGCTGCGAATTCGACATCTCCCCCACCGCGTTTTATCAGACCAACCCGCAACAGACCGAGCTGCTCTATCAGCTCGCTATCGACGGCATGGATTTGCACCAGGGCGATGTGCTCATGGATGCCTACTGTGGCAGCGGTACCATCGGTCTTTGCGCAGCTAAAGATGCCCAGAACAAGGGTATCGGCATCATGCTGCTCGGCGTAGAGCGCAACCCGGCGGGCATTGCCGATGCACGTCGCAATGCCGAGCTCAACGGCCTCACCCGCAGCGCTTGGTTTATGGCTGACGATGCCACCGACTACATCCTAGATGCCGCCGACAACAACGAGCGGGTCGATGTCCTTTCCATCGATCCGCCGCGCGCCGGCTCCACGCCCGAGTTCCTCGAAGCTGCCTGCGCGCTTAAGCCGCGCCGCATCACCTATATCAGCTGCAACCCCGTAACTCAAGAGCGCGACCTGCATCAGCTCCTCGACGGAGGCTATTGCCTGCTCAAGATCACGCCCGTCGACATGTTCCCTCACACCGACCACACCGAAACCGTAGCGGTCCTCGAACGCCGCTAACCAACCTCAGTAGATTTTTGGGACAAGAAAGGGGGCGACCCGCCTGGGCCGCCCCCTTCGCTTGGTTTATAAACTCCGCTACATCCCATTGCGCAGATCGCACACGCCGGCTGCCGCCATCTCGCGCAGCAGCGTCTCGCGGTCGCGCGTCACGATCAAATCCAGCGGGAAGTGAATCTCGTCGAGCATCTTGCGCGCGTGATCGAGCTTGCCAATGGCCATGCCAATGTGGGCATCGGTTGACACGCCAATGCCCACGCCCAGCTCGGCGCAGCGCTCGGCGATCTTGCGGCATACGGCCCAATGCTCAGTGTCGACACCGTGTTCAAGACTATGGTTGTTGATCTCGATAATCTTGTGCTTGGCCTTAGCTGCCAACAGCACCTCGTCGATATCGAACGGCACGCCCGAACGCCCCGTGTGACCCAGCATGAACACCTTGGGGTGCTCCAGGGCATTGATATACATCTCGGTCGTCTGGGCCAGCGTCGCGCCTTCAGCAATCTGCGGATTATGCACGCTCGCAACCAAATAATCCAAATTTCGCGTAACCAAATCGAACAGCGAATGCTGACGGCTGTACGAATCGCCGGCAATATCGAGCGTGACAGGAGTGTCCTCGCCAAACAGGCTTCCGTCCAGCGAAACGATATCGGCCTCGGCACCACGCAGCACCAGCACGCCGCTCCAAATGCGCGGCCAGATATCCTGGTTGATAAAGAATTGGTAACTGCGCAGGTCATTGGGGCAAGCCGTAACCATAGAGCTCAGATGGTCGGCAGATCCGAGCACCTGCAGGCCACGCTCTGCCGCCCAGTACACATTCTCCTCAATGGTCGAATATGCATGCGCAGAGAACATCGTATGGGTATGAATGTCACAAGAAAGCAGGTAGGGCATCAGGTCTCCTTATCTGGCACGGCCGTCGCTTATATTCATTGTACGCATAGCCTTCGATAGTCGTAAAACCACTCCATCCCAAAGACACAACGTCCATGACAACGGGGTCTGGCTTAACACCAAACCCCGTTTCACGTAAAACATTGTAGGCAGAGCGCTTTACTTTTAACGATACTCGTCCGCCAACTGTTTCCAAGCGGGTAGCGAATTGATAATCGTTTCGTAACTCACGCAATAGCCCAGGCGGAACCAACCCGGCATACCAAAGCTGTCCGAGGGAACCGCAAGCAACTCATACTTCTTTGCGCGCTCGCAAAACGCATTCGCATCGGGCTCCAACGCTTTCACCCATAGGTAGAACGCGCCATCCGGCTCAACATACGTGTAGCCGTACTCCGCCAAGGCGTCGGTAAGCGCCGTGCGGTTGCGTGCATAGGCCTCAACGTCACTCGGCTCATCGATGCAATCGATGATCACGCGCTGGAAGAGTGCCGGTGCGCATACAAAACCCAGCGTACGGGCAGCACCCGCAACAGCCGGCATCAGACGGGCAGCCTGCGGATTGGTGTTGGGAACCAAGATCCAGCCCACGCGCTCACCAGGCAGCGACAGCGACTTAGAATACGAGTAGCACACCACGGTGTTCTCATAGATCGAGGGCACCCAAGGCACCTCGGCACCGTACACGATCTCGCGGTACGGCTCATCCGAGATGAGCATGATCGGATTCTCGGGATCGCGCTGAGCGTTGGCCTCGCGCAGAGCATTGGCCAGTCGCGTCAGCGTGTCGCGTGTATATACGGCACCAGTCGGATTGTTGGGCGAGTCGATGATAACGGCAGTCGTCTTATCGGTAATCGCCTTGAGCACGTTGTCCACGCTCAGCTGGAACGTATCTTCATCGGCGAGCGCCTCAACACACGTACAGCCGGCCTTCTCAATCCAAACGCGATACTCCGGAAAGTACGGGGCGATAACAATAACCTCGTCGCCCTGATTCGTAACGGCGTTGAGCGCGCAGGTGAGCGAAGCCGCGGCACCCACCGTCATAAAGACGTCTTTGCCCTCATAGCTCGTGCCAAAGCGGCGGTTGAGCGACTCGGCCACGGCGGCACGACATTGCGGCAGACCCGGTGCAGGCGTATATCCGTGCAGTTGGTCGCTCGGCAGCTCCAGGGCCTTCTTAATCGACTCAGCCACAGCAGCGGGCGCCGGAACGCTCGGATTGCCCAGCGAAAAATCGAATACGTTTTCCGCACCGATCTGCGCCTTGCGCTCAAGGCCATAGCTAAAAATCTCACGGATGATGGAGCTTTCCGCGCCGCGAGCATACATAGTTTCGTTGATCATCTGTTCCCCTTTCGCATAGGCGCTATTGTACGCTTTAGCCGAGCAAAGTGCCGCAGCAATGTTGATTGGGGACAGACTTAAATGCGTGAAAACGCTCACGCGCGCCTC
>UROA01000031.1 GCA_900549355.1 uncultured Collinsella sp.
TCGGCGACAAATGTACTGCTTTGCCTCGGGCGACGTTGCCTATCTGGTCGACACGCACCGCGCGCGCCGCGCCGATGCGGCGTTTGCCCAGCATGCCGCACCGTTTCTGTCGCGTCTGCTGCCCTGTCGCACGCCGGTCCATATCGCCGCCGAGCAGGTGGGCGAATTCTGCCGCATGGCACTGCCCGTGCTGCGCGAATACACTGACCTCACCGCTCCCGCCGTGCTCGACACTGTGGCGCCCGAGCCGAGCTTTGCCATGGCAATCGGTGTCGACGACGGGCTTGTGACCTGCAAGATTACAGTTGCCTACGGCGACTGGTCGGCAGATCTCTTTAGCCTGGGTGCTCCGGGAAGCCCCTTCGAAGAACAGCGCCCGGGCGTACCTCCGCGCGACGAGATAGCAGAGTTTCGCGTTATGGATACGGCGGCCCTGTATTTCGACTTTTACGAGGGCGGCCTGGCGTTTGAGGAGCGCGACGACGAGAGCCTGTTCCACTTGCTGACCGAGGGCCTGTCTGCCCTGTCCGAGCTGGGCGAGGTCATGCTCAGCGACCGCCTACGCCAGATCTCGGTGCGCCCTGCGCCCAAGCTTTCGGTGCGCGCGACCGTCAAGAGCAACCTGCTCGATGTCGAACTGGGCGCGAGCGGTCTTTCGGCGGCAGATCTTGCCATCTATCTGGACTCGTACAAGCGCCACCAGACGTTTGCGCGCCTCACGTCGGGCGACATCGTTCGCCTGGACGAGGGAGCCCGTGCCGCGTTTGGTCTTGCCGAGGACCTGGGCGTCGATGCCGTCGATCTGCTCGACGGCGTGTCGCTTCCCGCGTCGAGTACCCTGTTCGTCGACAGCATGCTTGCGCGCACGCCCGCGCTCGAGGCCGATCGCGACGCTGCATTCCGCCGCACCGTCGAGCGCTTGGATACGCTCGGCAAGATGGATTTTACGGTGCCAGTCTCGCTCAAGGCCACACTGCGCGGCTATCAGGTCGACGGCTACCAGTGGCTCGGCTCGCTCGAACACCTGAGCCTTGGCGGCATCTTGGCCGACGACATGGGCCTGGGCAAAACGCTCCAGATGATCGCGCATATCCTGGCGCGCGTGGAGGCGGGGGACACTAAACCCACGCTTGTGGTGTGTCCCGCGTCGCTTGTGTACAACTGGACCGCCGAGCTGGAGCGCTTTGCCCCGTCGCTCGATGTGTGCGCCATTGTGGGCGCCAAGGCGCAGCGTCGCGTGCAGATCGCCGGCGTGGCCGAGCATAACGTGGTCGTGACGTCGTATGACCTTATGCGGCGCGATATCGACGAGTACGTCGAGCAGGACTTTGCCCGTGTGGTGCTCGATGAGGCCCAGTACATTAAAAACCCGCTCACCCAGGTGGCGCGCGCCGCAAAGCGCCTGCCTGCCGGCGTGCGCTTTGCCCTGACGGGCACGCCCATCGAAAACCGCCTATCCGAGCTCTGGAGCATCTTCGACTTTTTGATGCCGGGCCTGCTGGGTACGCGTGAATCGTTTGCAAAGCGCTTCGAAAGCCCGGTCGAGCATGCCGAGGGCGACAGTGCCGCCCGCCTGCAAGCGCTCGTGTCGCCGTTTGTGCTGCGCCGCGTAAAGGAAGACGTGGTGGCCGACCTGCCCGAGAAGATCGAGGATACGGTCATGGCGCAGCTTACCGGCGAGCAGCGCAAGCTCTACCTGGCCAACCAGGACCGCATCGCCCAGCAGGTGCAGCACCGCGAGGCATCCGAGTTTAAGAAAGACAAGCTCAAAGTGCTCGCCGAGCTCACCAAGCTGCGCCAGATCTGCTGCGACCCGCGTCTACACTACGAGGATTACAAGTCGGGGAGCGCCAAGCTCGATACGTGCATGGAGCTCGTGCACGGCGCACTCGATGGCGGTCACCGTATCTTGTTGTTCAGCCAGTTTACGGGCATGCTCGATATTATCGGTAAGCGCCTGGCCAAGGAGGACATCGCCTTCCTTAAGCTCACGGGCGCTTCGTCTAAGGAGAGCCGCGCCAAGATGGTCGCGCAGTTCCAAGCGGGCGAGGTTCCGGTCTTTTTGATTTCGCTCAAGGCGGGCGGTTCCGGACTGAATCTCGTCGGCGCGGACACGGTCATCCACTTCGACCCGTGGTGGAACCCGGCGGCGGAAGATCAGGCGACCGACCGCGCGCACCGTATTGGCCAGCAACATACCGTGACCGTGTACAAGCTCATCGCCAAGGACACGATCGAGGAGCGCATCATGCAGATGCAGGAGTCTAAGCGCGACCTGGTCAACAGCGTGCTCGGCGGCGACGGCATCTCGTCGGCGCTGTTTACCCGCGAGGATGTTCTGGCGCTGCTCGGCGGCGACGGGCGCTAACTGCGCAGATGGCAACCGGGGCTGCCGAGACGGCTCCGGGTTGCCGGCGCGCTCTGGCCCCTTGCGCTAGCCTCGCTCGTTATGTGTTCATTTGCCATGCCGTGGATGGTTCGCTTGCCTTTGGGCATAAGAACCTCAAGAACATCGGCACATCAGCAAAGGAGAACATCATGGCGAAATTCTTTAAGGACCCCGATGGCAAGCTCATTGCCGCCCTGGGCAACGACGTTGCAACCCCTGCCGGCTGCACGGAGCTGACCGCGAACACCGAGGACGCGGCGCACGAGAAGCACGTGCCCGTCGTCGAGAGCGAGCGCGACGGTCACGTGATCCGTGCGCGCGTGGGCTCGGTCGAGCATCCTATGGTGCCCGAGCACTACATCGAGTGGATTGCCCTTGAGGCCGAGGGCCGTCTGGAGGTCCATTACCTCCAGCCCGGCATGAAGCCCGCGACGTTTTTTGCCGGCGGCTCCAAGACCGGTACCGTCTATGCCTATTGCAACCTGCACGGGCTGTGGTCCGCGACGTTCTAGGAGCGCGCCCCCGCTCGGGGTATCATAGCTAGCGTATGCACATGCGAGCGCCGACTGCGTCATGCGGCCGGCGCTTTTACTACGACAACGATGGTTTACGACGGAAAGGGCTGAGCCATGAAGCTCGCACTTGCACAGATCGATATGCGCCTGGGTGATATTGAGGGTATCTGCGGTCGCATCGAGGACCAGGCGCGCTTGGCCCACGAGCGCGGTGCGCGCGTGTTGTGCGTGCCGGCTCCGCTCTTTATGGGAGCCCTGCCCGGCGGCCTGGTGGGCGCTGCCGACTTTGAGCACGACATGCTTGCCGGCTTGACCGGCGTCGCCGAGCGTATCCAAGAGCTCGATATGATCTGCATCGTGCCCGCAGCGGTTTCGTTTGAGGGCCAGCCTTTGCTCGACTATATGATGCTCAAGGACGGCCATGTGGTGCCGGCCCGTTCGAGCATTGCCCTGCAGCGCGGTGGGACCGGCGATGCCCGTTGGGCGCCGCCAGTCTTCGATGTGGACGGCGTGCGCATCGCCGTGATCTTCAACTTGGACCGCGAGCTCGAGATGCTGCCGACCGGCGTCGACCTCATCGCCTATTTCCAGTTCAACGCGTTTGATATGACCGACCGCGAGACGGCCGCCGTTGCCGCCGTCCGCAGCGGTGCCTACCGTAAGATCGCCTCCAAGCGCAGCGTGTGGTTTGCCTGCATGGCGCCGGTCGGTGCGTACGACGAGTCGGTGTATACCGGCGGGTCGTTTGTACTCGACGACTGCGGCCGCGTGGTGGCCCAGGCGCCATGTTTTGAGGAGAGCCTGCTGGTTCAGGAGATTCAGCGCGGCGTGATGCTCGATGCCTTGGAGGACCACGAGCTGCCCGAGTTTCGCTCCGAGGAATGGCTGTGGCAGGCACTGGTGCTCGCCGTTCGCGATAACGCCCGCGCCCGCGGTACGTCGCGCGCCGTGGTGGCGCTTGAGGGCGACTTGCCGTCGTCCCTGCTGGCGGCGCTTGCCGTCGACGCTCTGGGTCCGCGCAATGTGGTCGGCCTGGTGCTGGGACGCAACCGCATCTTTACGCCGGCGCAGGAGGAGGCCGAGGCTGCTCGCTGTGCCGCCGTTCGCGCCATTGCCGAGCGCCTGCATATTCGCACGGTTGAGCGCGATGCGCCGGATGCCGCGCGTGTGCTCGACCGTGATGTGTCGGCGGGCGACGCCGAGCGCCTGCGCTCTCGCACGCTGGGCCTCATGTTGGAGGACACGGCGCTCGAGCTGGGCGCGATGGCTCTGAGCCCGCTTTCCAAGACCGAGTACGCATTGGCGGCACCGGCGCTTTGCGGTGGCTACCAGGGCGATTACGCGCCCTTTGGCGATGTGTGTCTGTCGACCCTCGAGTTTGTGGCGCGCGTGCGCAACCGCACGTCTGCCGTGGTGCCGCAGGAGCTCGTGACGCTCAACGCGGTGGAGGATTGCATGGAGCGCGTGCTGGCACAAGCGCTCTCGACGCTTGACGGTCCGGTCGACATGCTCGACCGCGCGGCGCAGCTGCTCGGCGGGCTTGAGCCGGGCGAGGTCGATGGCACGCTCGAGGCGCACGTGGACCGCAATCGATCTTTCGACGACATCCCAATGGCCGCCGGCAAGCCCGAGGCTTGTTCGCTGCTGCTGATGCTCGTTCGACAGGGTGAGGCTGCCCGCCGCATGTTGCCGATGGCGCCGATCGTCTCGGCCCGTTCGTTTGCCGAGCGTGCCTGGCCGTATATGCTCGCGTGGTCCGACCTGGGGCTGAGCGGCAAGGAGCGCATGACGGTCGATTCGCTGGCTCGCGCCGAGGTGCGTCGTTTTGCCGACGAGGATACGAGCGAGCGCGTGCGAAACGAGATGATGGGCGTGCTGGGCGAGCTGCTGGGTATTTCGCCCGAGCAAATGGAGGAGCTGCGCTCTGAGGACGGTCAGCGTCGTTTGCACGAGGGAATGAAAAAGTTCGAGGGCGAAGTTCAGGACGCCATCGATAAGATGATGGGCGGTCAGGGCGGCTCGCAAGGTAGTCCCCAGGGTGGCCCGATGCCGCATCCGCCGGTTGATCCCCGACAATTCCCGTTCTTCTCTCAGAACTAGGTCGCTGCGCGCCCGCCAGAGCGGCAATCTGCCTTTCAATCGTCGGACATGACCGCCAGGTCAATGCCCTCCTCTTTCAAGGCACCTTGCTCGCTCTGGCGGGCGCTCGCTTGCGTATACTCAACCTACAATTCGATCTCGGCTGACTTATAGGGCTAGCGTTGTGTTATTCTAGAACAGACGTTCGTGAATGATGCGCGGGGCCTTGCCTTGCGCTGTGCTTGTGGCGAGGGGAGGGCGGCTTGGTTTTCTTGGGCATTGACCCTGGTTTGGCTCATACGGGTTGGGGGATTATCGAGGAGCGGCGTGGCGAGGTTCGCTGCCGTGCCTACGGTTGCATCGAGACCAGCGCGGGCAGCCCGCTCGCGGTGCGCCTGTCGCATATCGCCCGCGACCTCAAGGGTGTCGTGGAGCGTTACCGACCCGATACCGCTGCTATCGAGAGCATTTACTTTGGCGCCAACGTTCGCTCGGCCATCCCTACGGCGCATGCCCGCGGTGCTGCACTCGTGGCGCTTTCGGAATGCGCGCTCGAGATTGGCGAGTACACGCCCATGCAGATCAAGCAGGCCGTCGTGGGCACGGGCGCCGCGGACAAACGCCAGGTCGCGTATATGGTTCGCACGCTCACGCAGCTCGACCACGACCCGCATCCCGACCACGCCGCCGATGCCCTGGCCTGCGCCATCTGCCACGTTAACCTCAGCCGCACCCGGGCGCTCACCGGTGGCGAGTTCTATCAACAGAGAGGAACCGGATACTGATGATTTCCCAGCTCCATGGAACGCTTGTCGAGGCCACGATGAGCTCTGCTGTCGTCGATGTGTCGGGCGTGGGCTTTGAGCTCGGCATCTCGGGCAGCACTGCCGCCACGCTGCCGACGCCCGGTGGCGAGGTTCGCCTGTATACCCGTATGCAGGTGCGCGAGGACGCCATGACGCTCTTCGGTTTTGCCTCCAAGGACGAGCGCACGATGTTCGATCGGCTTGTGTCCGTCTCGGGCGTCGGTCCGCGCTTGGCGCTCGCCGTGCTCTCCACCTATACCGTGGGCCAGCTGTATTCCCTGGTGATGGCCGAGGACGACAAGGGCATGGCCAAGGTACCCGGTGTGGGCAAAAAGACAGCTCAGCGCCTGATCCTGGAACTCAAGAGCACCTTTGCCAAGGATAAGGGCTTTGTGCCGGTCGACGTGATTCCCGGCCAGGTTGCGATGCCCGTGCCCGCTGCTGCTCCCTCGGCCATCGATGATGCCCGTGCGGCGCTCCTTTCCATGGGCTTTAGCCCGCAGGAGACCGATGTTGCCCTGAGCGGGTATGATGGGCAGAATATGCGTGTCGAGGATCTGCTCGGCGCGGCGCTTAAGCGACTCGGAATGGATGCGTGATGTGGGAAGCCGATGACTCTCAGGACCTGTGGGCGACGCCCGGCAACTCGCCGGCGGCATCCATGGCGCACGGCGAGCGCATGGTGGGCTCGGAGCTGACGGCCGAGGATCTCGATGTCGACCGCACTTTGCGCCCCCAGCGCCTGGACGATTACTGTGGCCAGGAGCACATCAAGCAGAGCCTACGCGTGTTGATCGAAGCGGCGCAGAGCCGTGGCGAGACGCTCGACCACGTGATTTTCTCGGGTCCTCCGGGCCTGGGCAAGACCACGCTGGCCACCGTTATCGCCAACGAGCTGGGCGCTCAGATCAAGACCACGAGTGGCCCTGCCATCGCGCGCACGGGCGACCTGGCGGCCATCCTTACTAACTTGCAGCCGGGTGATGTGCTGTTTATCGACGAGATCCACCGCCTCAACCGTTCGGTCGAGGAGGTCCTGTACCCCGCGATGGAGGACTTTGCCCTCGATATCGTGATTGGCAAGGGTCCGGCGGCGCGCTCGATTCGCCTGGATATTCCCAAGTTTACGTTGGTGGCGGCAACGACTCGCTCAGGCATGTTGACCGGCCCGTTGCGCGACCGCTTTGGCATTTCATATCGCCTGGATTACTACACGGTCGAGGAGCTCGCGCAGATTGTGACGCGCTCGGCGACTATCCTGGGCGTGACGATCGACCGTCCCAGTGCACTCGAGATCGGCTCGCGTTCGCGCGGCACGCCACGTCTTGCGAACCGCCTTCTCAAGCGCGTGCGCGATTACGCACAGGTGCGCGGCAACGGCCCCATCGAGCTCGATATCTGCCGCCAGGCGCTCGAGTTCTTCGAGATCGACGAGCTCGGTCTGGACTGGATGGATATTCGCATTTTGGAGACGCTCGCCAAGACGTTCTCCGGTCGTGCCGTGGGACTTACGACCCTTGCCAGCGCGGTGGGCGAGGACCCGGGCACGCTCGAGGATGTCTATGAGCCCTATTTGCTGCAGTGCGGGTTGATGATTCGTACGCCGCAGGGCCGTCAGGCGACCCTTCGCACCTTTGAGCACCTGGGGATTGAACCTACCGTTTAGGGCGCTTTGTTTTGGCGGGCTGTTGGGCTATCGCTGGGCATCGGGTAAACATATCGCCGTTCATCGGGTATGGGCGTTTTACTGTTGCGCGCCCGTGCTATGCTGAATTGGTCTTTTTCTCATTCGGTAACGAAAGGACCGCCCATGCCTACTGACATCGAAATCGCACGTTCTGTCACGCCGCTGCCTATTACCGAGGTGGCCAAGAACGCCGGCGTCGACGTTAAGCACCTTATTCCGTACGGCTTCGACAAGGCTAAGGTCGACTATTCACTGCTCAACGAGTCGACTGATCACCAGGCCAAGCTCGTCCTCGTGACCGCCATCAACCCCACGCCCGCCGGCGAGGGCAAGACCACCACGACCATCGGTCTGGCCGATGGCCTGCGTCGCCGCGGCGTCAAGAGTGCCGTGGCCCTGCGCGAGCCTTCGCTCGGTCCCGTCTTTGGCGTAAAGGGCGGTGCCGCCGGCGGCGGTTGGGCCCAGGTCATCCCTATGGAGGACATCAACCTGCACTTTACCGGCGACTTCCACGCTATCGGTGCTGCCAACAACCTGCTGGCCGCCATGCTCGATAACCACATCCAGCAGGGCAATCAGCTCGGTATTGACGTTAAGCGCATCACCTGGAAGCGCGTTGTCGACATGAACGACCGCCAGCTGCGCCATGTTATCGACGGCATTGGCGGCAAGGCCCAGGGCGTGCCGCGCGAGGACGGCTTCGATATCACCGTTGCCTCCGAGGTCATGGCAATCCTGTGCCTGTCCACGAGCATCAACGACCTCAAGGAGCGCTTGGGCGAGATCGTCGTCGGCTACAGCTATGCCGGCGACCCCGTCCGCGCCCGCGACCTCAAGGCTCAGGGCGCCATGGCTGCGCTGCTTAAGGATGCGCTCAAGCCCAACTTGGTGCAAACACTCGAGGGCACGCCCGCGTTTGTCCACGGCGGTCCCTTCGCCAACATTGCCCACGGCTGCAACTCTATCATGGCCACGCGTATGGCGATGCGCTTTGGCGATGTTGCCATTACCGAGGCCGGCTTCGGTGCCGATCTGGGTGCCGAGAAGTTCCTCGACATCAAGTGCCGCATGACGGGCGTTCGCCCCAGCGCCGTCGTGATCGTCGCTACCGCTCGTGCGCTTAAGTACAACGGTGGCGTCGCCAAGGCCGACCTCAACGAGGAGAACCTCGAAGCACTCAAGGCTGGCATGCCCAACCTGCTGCGTCACGTCGACAACATCCAGAACGTTTATGGTCTGCCCTGCGTGGTCGCCATCAACCGCTTCCCGACGGACACCGAGGCCGAGCTTGCGCTCATCGAGTCCGAGTGCCAGAAGCTCGGTGTCAACGTTAAACTGTCCGAGGTCTGGGCCAAGGGCGGCGAGGGCGCGCTCGAGCTGGCCGATGAGGTCATGCGTCTGATTGAGCAGCCGAGCAAGCTCAAGTTTGCCTATGAGGACGGCGCTGATGTCGCTGATGCCCTCGAGGCCGTTGCCACCAAGGTCTACCGCGCCGACGGCGTTGACTTTACGCCGGCCGCCAAGCGCCAGCTCGCCGAGCTGCGCGAGAATGGCTTTGGCAACCTGCCGGTGTGCGTCGCCAAGACGCAGTACAGCTTTAGCGACAACGCCAAGGCCCTGGGCGCTCCCGAGAACTTCCGCATCACCGTGCGTGAGCTCAAGGTTTCTGCCGGCGCCCACTTTGTGGTCGCGCTGACCGGCAGCGTTCTGACCATGCCGGGTCTGCCCAAGGTGCCCGCGGCCGAGAACATCGACGTCGACAACGACGGCAACATCACCGGCCTGTTCTAAGTCTGCTGTCCATAGCTGCTTGTCCGCCCCGCCGTGCCCACAAGGCCCGGCGGGGCTTTTTGATCCTTAGGCCCGCGCATGTCTTGTAGATACCGACGGACTCTGCCCATCATAGGCTTTTGCGCGGGTAGAATGCATGGATAACTTGATGCTTACAGGCGACGGAAGGGAATCGTTGCATGGATCAGGACAAAACAACCGTGATGGGCGGCTACGGTTCCGCGCAGGCTGGCGATAACGCCGATGCAACCCGCGTTGTTCCCAACCCCGGTTATACCGACCCCGCCGCGACGCAGCCTTCTGCCGAGCCCACCCGGGTTATGGGCTATGGAGACACGGCGCAGGATTCTTACGCTGCATCTTCGCAAGGCCCCTATGGCAACGCAGCTCCGGATCCGTTTGATTACTCTCCGCAGGATTCTTATGCTGCCTCGACGCCGAATCCCTATGATGGCCTGCCGCAGAATCCCATTCCGCAGCCTCAGCAGACGACGTATATGCCTCGCACGGCGCAGCCTCGCTACGAGTCGCACGAGCCGTATCGCGAGTGCCCCAAGTCGATTCCGCAATATGGCGAGGACGAGGAGAAGAAGCCGTCGCGTTCGTCGAGCGTGATCAAGAAGATCCTCATCGTGCTGGCGATTTTCTTTGCGCTGTCGGTTGTGTTTGCCATCGTGTCGGGCATGCTCAACAAGCGGGGGAGTTCAACGGCCGATACCACTGCCGAGCAAACCGAGTTCGCCTCGTCTAGCACCGTCGATCTGAGCGATATCCCGGGGCAGTACTGGTCCAACGCCAAGAAGATCCTCAAGTCGCGCGGCGCCGATCTTTCGAATGCCGTGGTCCTGACTGATGATGGCTCAACGCCCGTCGTCGATGCCAACTGGGTCGTTACTTCTGCCTACTATAACGACAGCGGCAACCTCGAAATTCAGCTCACGCACAAGAACAGCTCGGGCAACTCGTCCGACGGACAAAGCGGTACCGACAGCTCGAGCTCCAATACGCTGGAGGACTTGAGCAACAAGGTACAGGAGTTGGGAGACAAGGCGCAAGAGCTGGGCGACACGGCACAAAACCTGGGTGATACCGCGCAGAACTTGGGCGGCTTGGCGACGGATGCCTGGAACGCCCTGCAAAACGGCATCTCGGGCGCGCAGGGAAACTAGCTGTTAAGCAGGCTACAACTGCTCGGCCGGACGCTCGGGCGAGCTAAAGCCCGAATCAAACGTGACGACGCATGAGGCATCGGGTCGGCGCTCGTGCACGATGCGCGTGACGAGCTCCAGCAGTTCCTCGTCGGATATGTCAAAGCCGTCGGGACGCACCAGGTCAAACGAAACGAACCCGTCGTGCTCGTGCAGGTCGTGGATGGAGAGCGCGGGATCGATCTGCATGACGCCGCGCTTGACCCAGCTGCGCAGGTCGTCGCTGGTGGTGGCGATGGGGTCGCAGTGCAGCGTGATATCGATGCCCATTTGGCGCTTGATGTCGTGCTCGATGGTGTCCAAAATCTCGTGGTGCTCAAATGCGTCGCCCTCGCCGGGCATCTCCACGTGGGCGCTGGCAAACTGACGACCGGGGCCGTAGTCGTGCACCATCAGGTCGTGTGTGCCCAAGACCTGCGGATAGGACATGATCTTATCGCGGATTGCCTGGACGAGCTTGGGGTCGGGCGCTTGCCCCAGCAATGGGCTGATGGCGTCGCGCACTAGGCCCATGCCGCTGATGCAGATGAAGATGCCCACACCCAGGCCTGCCCAGCCATCGAGGTCAAAGCCGGTCGTCTGCGAAATAAGCGCCGCCACCAAGACCGAGCCCGAGGTGATGACGTCGTTTTTGGAGTCCTGCGCCGTGGCGATGAGCGTTTCGGAATCGATGCGGTTACCCAGCGTGCGGTTGAACGCGGCCATCCAGAGCTTTACGAGCATGGACGTAGCCAGTGCCGCAAGGGAAATGAACGTGTAAGCGGTGGGGGAAGGCTTGATGATCTTGGTGACCGACTCGAGGATCAGGTTGATGCCGACGGCGCAAACCAGGACGGCGACGAACAGGCCGGCTAGGTACTCATAGCGGCCGTGACCATAGGGGTGGCCTTCGTCTGCCGGGCGGCTGGCAAGGCGGAACCCGAGCAGGCTCACGATGTTGCTCGAGGCATCGGAGAGGTTGTTGAAAGCGTCGGCGATGAGGGAGACGGAGCCGGCGAGCAGGCCCGCGATGCCCTTGGCCAGGCACAGGGTGATGTTGAGTCCAATGCAGATGAGGCTTGCGGTAAAACCCGCGTTGGTGCGGCAAGATGCATCGACCGGCTCGTCCTCGCTGCCGGGAACAAGCGTATGTACCAGCCGATTTACAAATAGCATAGCGGTCGTCCTCACAATCATGTTTAAGGGGATAGTGTAGCTCGCGCGGGGGCGCCGTGCACCGATGCTCAGAAAATGCAGCAATAGTCTGCCGGTGCTAACGAGCGAGCCTTCTCGTCTGCCTGGGTGGTCCATTTTGGGCCACATGGGTATGGGCACGTGCCTGTTTGATCGACATACTTAATGCCGACAGCCCCTGTGCAAAGGAGGACGTTTCCATGAACGAGATGTTTGCCATTAAATGTCAAAACTGCGGCGGCCCTATGTACACACACCAAGCTAAGCGCAGCTTTGAGTGCGCTTATTGCGGTGCGGTCATTCCGTGGCAGGCGGACGCCGGAGAGCCCAAGAGCGCTTTGGGCATTCGCCATACGCCGTTGACGGTGGTGGATGGACTGCTCAAGCTCACGCATGTGTCGCAACTCGAGCGCCCGGAGGACCCGGACTGGTATTTCTTCAATTCGCACTGGCGCAATCAGTCGGTCCTGGAACATCTGCTGTGGGAGGATCGCGGCACGGCGCAAGAGTTCCAAGAGGCTACGCATGTGAGCATTCCTTGCCCCTTCTGCGGAGCGTCCTTTGAGGGCGAGTCAACGCAGCGTGTGTTTGAGTGCCCGTCCTGCGGCAACAAGATCGGCATTGCCGACCTGCTCAAGCCCGGTACCTTCAGCAAGCGTCTGACCATGGGCGTGGGTGCAGAGTATGTGCCGGAGCAGGGCATTCCCTGCGAAATCTCGCCGCAGCAGGCACGTGCCAACGCACTGCAGCTGGTGCGCCAGTACCCCGACGCCTTTGCCGGGCACGACGTGGAAGATGCGATCCAAAACGACATGATGCTCTTCTATTTCCCCATGGCGCTGGCGGACCTGCGCATGATGGCGAGTTTCCCGGGCAAGGGCCTGAGCAAGGAAACCCTGGTGTACTACGAGGTGCTCGACTGGGCATACCCCAGGGCAAACTACCTGGACGTTCGCCTCATGGGCATTTTGGAGCCGTGGGACTTTGCCAAGGTCGGGCCGTTCGATCCCGCCATGCAGGAGGGCGACTTCCGCGTTGTCTCCGTCGATGCGTCTACCAAGGACCAGGTGGTCATTGATAAGCTGGCGCTCGACGTTGCGGGCAACGATGCCGAGGCTGTACTCGGGCTCAATAAAAAGAGCATCCGCACGTGGGCATGCAAGGCCCGCAAGCACAAGGACGGCCTAGTTATGGTGCCGGTGTACTTTGTCGACCGTCCGGCAACGGACAGCCGCGACGGCGAGCAGGTGCGCATCGCCGTAAACGGCCAGACGGGTCGTGCGGCCGCGGTGGTGTTTAGCGACAAGCGCGAGACGCATATCGTGGCGCCGCTCAACCCGAGTCTGCATCTGTCCGGAGAAAGCACCGTGCACGCCACACCCGTCGAGGTCAAATATGTTAAATCGCCGTTCCTATACCAGATCGTGCGCCGTGGAGACGGCGAGCAGCCGCGTCAGGTGGCAGCCGCCGTCGAGGGTTCTTACCGAGAGGAAAAGCCCAAACGCAAGGGCTTGTTCGCTGCGATCTTTGGGAAGTAGGGGAGTAGCGCCGGTTGTTGCCGTAACGTGATGGCCGGGGGTGCGGGGCGGCTCTCAGGAGTGCGGGCTGCTGTCTGATTGTTTGAGGGTGCCAGATGTAAATAAACAGTGGAGCGGCTGCAAAAGAGCTGCCTCACTGGGTAAAATCAGGTTGTGCCGCGGAACCCGCTCCTCAGCGCTTAAACTTCAGAGACGCGGGCAACGCAGGTATTATCGTCTAGGGCCGGCTGCAACCGGCCCTTTTCTATGACTCCCCTCCTTTTTCTCTCCCCCCCTCTTTTATCCGTTACTGCTTATATTCCCGCCAGATCGCGTAGAGGTTCCGGGCAATGCCGGTCGCGTACATCGAGAGGCGCAGGATTTCAAGAAACAAGTTCATAGGCTTCACCCCAATCGGAGATCGGAGCGTTGCCCGCAGGCGGATTCCGCGGCAGACAAGATTTTACCCTATACGCCGCAGCGGGGGATATCTGACCCCAGTGTTAGAGTGGTGTCCATCTGCATGGATGACCGGGCATGATCGCGACATGTCCTGGAGTTGAAATGCCGCTGGGGATACGAGGGGGAGCCGGGGTCGGATGTTGGGGCTCAACGAAGCAAGTGGCGCTTCTGTCTTTTTGGGATCGGGGATGCGAATCAGCCTGCAGCAATGGGCCCAGCTCGATTCGGGGCGCAGTGAGTCCCGAATCGAGCGTTCCTGGCTGCCATGCATGTCAGGTGATGAAAGCCCACAGCGGCATCGCCTTACACGGCAACGGGGGCCTCTTTGGGGCGTCCCACCCTTGGTGCATCGGCGAGTCGTGCCTCGATGGAGGCTTTGGACATCATGCGCTTGGTGCCATCCTTCCATGAATCCAGCAGTCCTGCATTTAGCAGTTGTGACACCCGTGCTGAGCTAACACCGAGCATACGCGCGGCATCCACTGCGGTGACGGCGGGAATGTCGCCGAGTTCGCGGTTGACGGCTACAGCGATAATCTTGCCGCCATGTCGCGGCTCATGTCCGAAGTCTGGCACGGGAAGTTCAATGCCGTCCGAATCAAAGAACTCGAATTCCCATACGTAAACCAGGTAAGACCTCCTCTAATGGCGAATAATACGAGGCGTGCTCCTAGAATATTCCGGTCGCATCGATGTAGCTGAGCATACCTATCTTAAAGCCTCGCGCGGACACGAATTGCTGTGCTGTCTGACATCATCGCATGGGGCCTTGCGGTGGTTAAAATGTGACCATAGAGGCAGTTTTAGCGAACCCCGCGGGAGTGACACGCATGGATAACAGCACTTTGCTGTTCCAGGACAAAGGTTCGGGTAGGTTTAAAGACGTTAAGATCTACCCCAACCGTATTGAGGTGCTCAAGAAGGGCACTTTTGGCGGCAAGCACACCGAGATTGTTTATCTTAAGGACATTACGGGCGTCAATGGAATCAAAGGCCGCGATGTTTTTCTGCGCAATCGTCTGTTGACCGCTTGCGTCTTTAGCCTGAGCAGCCGTGCGAAGGCCCAGGAGTTTGTTAACGCGCTGAACATGGTGATGTAGCCGATAGCGGCGGTCGGGCCAAGGTAAAAATCGGGGGCACAGAACGGTGTTCTGCGCCCCCGATTGAGTCGATGTGTCTAAAAGGCCGGCTTGCCTATTCGCTAGCGCCTTCGCTGTCTTCGCGGTCATTGGCAAGCATCGCCGCGCCGGCGACCGTTGTCGCCACGGCGGCGGCAGCGAGCCCGGCGGCAACGCCAGAGCTGTCGCCCGTGTCGGCGAGCTTTCCGCCCGAGCCCTTGCCCTTGTTGCCCTTACCGTTCTTAT
>UROA01000032.1 GCA_900549355.1 uncultured Collinsella sp.
CCGCCCCGTTTGGGGCGGCACGTTTTGTTTGGGGCGGCCGTTTGCCGTGTGCGTTACTCAAAGTATTGGAACTTGTTGGTTGAGAAGGCAAACGTGACGACGAAGCCTTCGCTGGGCTCGGACGCTGCGGTGACGTCGATGCCCATCTTGGAGCACAGGCGCGCCACCAGGTAGAGGCCAATACCCGTTGCACGCTTGGTGGTGCGACCGTTGTCGCCGGTAAAGCCCTTCTCGAACACGCGCGGCAGGTCTGCCGCACACACGCCGCAGCCGTTGTCCGCGACGGTAAGCTCGATGCGCTCGCTCGCCAGACCCTCGTCCAGCAACGCACCCGAAAACACGATCTTTGCGCCGTCCTCACGCGCATATTTAATGCTGTTCTGAATGAGCTGGCCCAGAATAAACTCGAGCCATTTCTCGTCGGTAAAGACCTCAAAGTCGAGGTTCTCGCACACCGGAGCCACGTGCGCCGCGATAAGCTCGCGCGCGTTGGCTTTAATCGCGCCCGTCACCAAGGTCTTGAGATCCCAGCGGCGAATCAGGTAGTCGCGCTCCACGACTTCCGAGCGCGCATAGTACAGAGCTTGGTCGATATAGCGCTCCACGCGGGCAAGCTCGCGTGCCAGATCGTCCACGCGCGACAGGTCGTCTTCGCTACCGTCCAGGTTTTCCAAAATCAGATGGGCCGCCGCCAGGGGCAGCTTGGCCTCATGGACCCAGCTCTCGATATAGTCGCGATAGTCATCGGTCTGACGGCGGCCTTCGGCAACCTCGTCGCAAGCGGCTTTGCCCACCCGGCGCAAGACCTCGTACTCGAGCTCGCCCTCGGCATAGGTCGGGCATTGCACCATCTCCTGCACCCATGCGGGACTCTCGAGCTCCTCTGCCGCGCGCTCCAACTGACGCAGAAAACGGCGACGGCGAGCGTACTCGATCACGATGCCGAGCATACCAAAGATAAAGGACACGCCAACCGCCACGACCACGATAGAAACGGGTGCACCGGCGACCGTCAGCACAAAGCAGCTCAGCAGCACGCCGCACGTCCACACGGCGACGGGAAGCAGCGCGTCTTTAAAGAACTTGGCAAACGACATAGCCGGCCCCTAGACCGAATAGCCTTGGCCGCGGTGCGTCGTCAAATACCCCTTGATGCCGATTTTTTCGAGCGTGGTGCGCAGGCGGTTGATGTTGACGGTAAGCGTATTGTCGTCCACGAAGGCGTCGGAGTCCCACAGATCCTGCATGATGGCCGAGCGCGAAACAATCTTGCCCGCGCGGCTCAGAAGCAGCGAGAGAATACGCAGTTCGTTTTTTGTGAGCTCGGTGCTGGTGCCCGTTTGCGTGTTGGTGACCATGGAGCGTGCGAGGTCGAGCTCCAGTCCCTTGTGGACGAGCGTGCTGCGCTCGCCCGCCGCCGCGGTGCGACGCAGCAAGGCATTGATGCGCGCCACGAGCACACGGGCGCTGTAGGGCTTGGGAACAAAGTCGTCCGCGCCGAGCGTCATGGCCATGACCTCGTCGATCTCGGTCGTGCGCGACGTGAGGACGATGATGGGAACCTCGGATTCGCGGCGAACCTCGTGGCAGATATGCTGGCCGTCCTTGACGGGAAGCGTGAGGTCGAGCAGCACCAGGTCGGGCGCGGCGGCGAGAATATCGCGCGAGACATGCTCAAACGATTCGCACGCCTCAACCTCAAAACCGGCGCGGGCAAGGATGTCGATAAGCTCACGACGAATGGGCTCGTCGTCCTCAACGACATAGATCAGCGCCATGTGTCCTCCCATTTCGCGTAACTTGCACCTTCCACACCATTATGCCCACAGCGTCGCGAGTACACGCCTCGCGCGGTGCCAGGTGACAGAACTGTTCGCGAGCGGGGCCGTTTTGTCCGCCTCGCACTCGCAGCGGTGGCGGGGACCAAAATGATTCTTTAATCCCCGTCCCAGAAACATCATTTAGCGGCGGGCACGGAGCTTTTCGTAGCCTTCGGCGAAGAAGGCGACCGTGGCGGCGTCGGAGTCGGCGGCGTCGGAGTCGGCGGCGGCAACCACACCGTGCTCGTCGCTCACCAGGAACAGGGCACCCTTGAGCTGCGCGGGAATATCTACGCGCGTGACCGGGATGCCCTTGGTCTGGGCCAGCTGCTCAATGAGCGTCGCCGTGCCGCACAGGCACTCGTCCTCCGGCGCCACAAAGGCCAGCTCACCGTCGTTGACGGCAGCGAGCAGCTCAGGCGCCACGCCGGTCTCGTCGGCCTCGGAGCGGGCCTCGGCGGAGCGGGCACGCAGCGCCTTGGCCGAGGTGTCAGCCAGCGGCTCGTCCTCCCCCACCGTCATGGCGGCATTGCCGTTGACATCGATCACCAGCATGAGCACGCCGTCGTGCGCAGTGTAATCGCCCTCGGCAAGCGACCACTCAACGTGCTGCTTGGCCCAGCTGAGCATGTTATGGGTAAGCGGCTCGCCCTGCACCAGGCGCTCGGACAGTGCGCGAATGTGGCGGTTGAGCATGGGCACCTTTTTGTTGGACATGCGCCAACGGCAGACAAGCGCGGGCTTGTCGAGCGTGAACTTCTCGACCGCCTCCTGATTGGCGCAAAAGTCCTCGTACGCACGCTGATCCTCGGCATTGCCAAACAGCTCGGCATCATCAATCTGGGGCATGGTCATACCTTTCGTGTTAGTCATTCCGTCCTCTTATACCAAAAAGACGGCCCTCCAAACGGAGCAGCCGTCTTTTGCGGAGATTATTTTGACGATATGGTCAGGCGACCGATCAGCTTAATGGGATAGAACAACATCCCATTAAGGGTTTTCCAAGTGCCCGAGATTGCCCCGAAAGAGGAGCGCCGCGTACTAAATGTACGCAAGCGACGGTTTGAGGGGCAAGGTCGGGTGCTTGGGAAAGCCTCTAGTGCCTAAAATGCCTGGCCCCCGTGAAGACCATCGCGATGCCATGCTCATTGCAGGCCTGGATGCTTTCGTCGTCGCGCTTGGAGCCGCCGGGCTGAATGATGCAGGTCACGCCGTGCGCGGCAAGCACGTCGACGTTGTCGCGGAACGGGAAGAATGCGTCGCTTGCGCAGGCAAAGCCGCCCTTCTCCACGCCCTCGCGCTCGCAGAAGTCCTCGGCACGCTCGCAGGCCAGCAGCGCAGAGTCAACGCGGTTGGGCTGACCCGGACCCATGCCAATGCCGGCCTTGCCCTTGGAGACCAGGATGGCGTTGGACTTAACGCCCTTGCAGACCTTCCAGGCAAACTCGAGCTCGGCCATCTCGGCGTCGGTGGGCTTGCGGTCGGTGGGGAACGTAAAGGTCGCGGGATCCTCGGTCACGTGGTCGACTTCCTGCACCAGCATGCCACCGTCGACGGAGCGCAGCTCCACCTGGGCGCCGTGGTCCACGCCGCCGGTAGCCAGCACGCGCAGGTTGGGGCGCTTAGCCATGCGCTCGAGTGCCTCGGCAGTGTAGCTCGGGGCGATGATGACCTCGACGAACTGCTTGTTCTGATCGGCGAAGTGCTCAACCAGATCAAAGGGAACCTCGCGGTTGCAGGCGATGATGCCGCCAAAGGCGCTCTTGGGATCGCAGGCGAAGGCGCGGTCGTAGGCGGCCGTGATGTCCCCGGCAACGGCGGAACCGCAGGGGTTCTGGTGCTTGAGGATCACGCAGGCCGGCTCGTCGAACTCGCGGACCAGGTTCCAAGCGGCGTCGGCATCCAGATAGTTGTTGTAGCTGAGCGGCTTGCCCTGGATCTGCTCGGAGCCCACGAGCGGGAACTGCGAGCTCGCGGTGTTCTCGCAGCCCTCGGCAAAGCGGTAGACCGTAGCCTTCTGCTGAGGATTCTCGCCATAGCGCAGGTCGTCGACCTTCTCCAGCGAGATCTCGAGCTTGGCAGAGGTGTCCGCCACGTCGCTTGCCTGGGCGGCAAGCCAACGGGAGATAGCCGTGTCGTAGGCGGCGGTGGTCTGGTAGACCTTCACCTGCAGGCGACGACGGGTGGAAAGCGTGGTGCAGCCACCGGTCTCGCGCATCTCAGCCAGGACGGCGCCGTAGTCGGCCGGGTCGGAGATGACGGTAACGCTCGCGGCGTTCTTAGCGGCAGAGCGCAGCATGGAGGGGCCACCGATGTCGATGTGCTCGATGGCATCCGCGAAGGTGACCTCGGGGTTGGCGACGGTCTTCTCGAACTCGTACAGGTTGACGACGACCAGGTCGATCAGCTTGATGCCGTGCTGAGCGGCCTCCTGCATGTGCTGCTCGGAATCGCGACGGGCAAGCAGCGCGCCGTGAACCTTGGGATGCAGCGTCTTGACGCGGCCGTCCATCATCTCGGGATAGCCCGTGAACTCCTCGATGGGGGTTACGGGAACGCCCGCGTCCTCGATGGCACGAGCCGTGCCGCCCGTAGAGATGATCTCGACGCCAAAGTCGTCAACCAGCGTCCGTGCGAAATCGACGACGCCCGTCTTATCGGTAACCGAGATCAACGCGCGTGCGATCTTCACATCAGATCCCATGCAGTCCTCCTGTCTGGTACGCCGCCGTGCTCTGTGAGTCGGTGATACGTCGATCTGCAGCGCTCGCGCAGCGGCATTGAAAATACTGATTCAATGTAGCGCATCGAGCGCGACGTTGCACCCCGCAACGCGCGGCTGTGCAGAAAAAGCTTCGAGCGGGGGTTGCAGGAGCGCCACTGGGCACGGTGAGTTGATGGAACACAGGGGCACCATAATTAGATGCCAATGGCGTGGTAGAACTGTGCTCGATATGCATCCGCAATAGAAAGAGGCACCATGGTCTCGCGGGTTCTCTACCGACCGTTTGATACCGAAGACTTCGACGCCATCGCGCTGATTCTGCAGCAGCTTTGGCATAACAATTCGGATAACGATGAGTACAACCGCCTTGAGGCCGCGTGCGACCTCGCCTATTGCCTTTCGTCGTCGACGTTTTCACAGGTTGCCGTAATCGACGGTCAGGCGCGTGGCATTTCGCTCGCGCGTGCGGGACAGAGCTCCGGCGCCACTATCAACGAGCATTGGATGGATACCGAACGCGCGCTGCTATCGCAGATGCGTGAGCTAGAGCCCGATGCGTGCGCCGAGTATCTCTCGTTTGTGCGCGCAACCATCCGAACCAACAACCGCCTGCTCGAGAGCAGCCCGTTGCCGCACGACAACGAGGTCACGCTGCTTGCCGTGGATCGCGATGTCCATGGCCTGGGCGTTGGCACGGTTCTGCTCGATGCCGCCGTCTCGCACCTGTCCTCGCTTGGAGCGACGAGGGCGCACCTGTACACCGACTCCAACTGCTCGTGGAAGTTCTACGAGCTGCACGGCTTTAAGCGCACGGCCACGCACCGCGCCAACCGCGAAGAGCGCCGTCACGACATGCCGCGCGAAAGCTTCCTCTACGAACTCGATCTAACAGCCTAAACCCAGCAGCCATACCTAGTCATTTAGGGATGTTCCCAGTAATTAGTCGTTGGGGACAGCCTTCGTAGGTAGCGCATAAAAATGGGATGGGCTTTCCCCGACGGCTGTCGAGAAAAGCCCATCCCATAATCTACGACCGTTAGAACGTTCCGCCGCCGCCTCCGCCGACGCCGCCGCCTCCGCCGCCCGAGAAGCCGCCGCCACCGCCGCCGCTCGAGCTATCGGAACTCGAAGCCAGCTCATGGATGCTCTCGTGATACACGTCATCGAATGAATCGAGCGGGGACTCGGTACCGTAATGATGGTAGTACCACCAGTAGCAGGGATAATTGTCATAGAAGCCGTCGGCCTCGCGCACCTCGGGCGGCACGGCCTCGGCAAGCTGACGCAGCACTTCCTTGGAAACGCCCAGCGCCACGCCCATCACCAGCAGCTTGTTCCACAGCACCAGATCGCCGGGGACGGCTTCCTTTAGACGCGTGAAGTCCTCGAGCCAATGCTTAAGTGCCTTGCAGCGAGCCGCCACCTCGGCGCCCTCCGGCGTAAAGCGGCGGAACGTAAGGCCCACGCCGATACCCACCAGCACAATCGGCACCGAGATAACCGCGGCGGTAATGTTCGCCTGTGCGCCATCGGTAAAGAAGATGGATCCCACGGGAACAAAGGCAATCAGGATACCAAGAACCAGGCAAAACACCATTGCAACAATGCCGTCCGAGGCAACGTACTCGCTATCGGCCAGCTTGCCCTTAACGGTGTTCTGATAGTCCTCGAGCTTATCACCCACGGGTGTAGCGTGCTGCTTGACGTAGTGCTGCAGCTCGTCGAACGTGCGCGAACGGTCACCGTTCTCGTCAGGCTTAGCACCGGCAAAGAAGACCTTGAGCACCATGTGGTCAATGCCCTTGGCCGACTTCCAGCCCGCACCACTCACCGTCACGCGGTAGGTCTGCTCCTCTTTCTCGCGCCCCAGCAGGCCCTTCTTAGCCTTGGTCACGGTCGCCTGCTCCAGCTTGATCACACGGTCGTCAGTGAGCTTCATGAGCGTGGCGATATATGCCTGATCGGGCACCTCGTTCCAGCTCATGAGGGCCGAAAGCACGGCGGGATGGTCGGTCGAAGGCACATCGCGAAAATATTCGTCCTGGAAAAGCGGCTTGGGCTTGCGGCGGCGCAGCTTGAGTACAACGATTGTGCCGGTAAAGGCCACCGCCGCGACAACACTTAGCACGGCAAGCACGTTGGCAATCATGCATGCGTGAGCGCGGCGGGCGTTAGCTTCGTCGGCCCATTCCTTCTCTTCGCTCAGGATCGTTGAGATGCGCTCTTCGCCCGAAGCGGCAAGCTGCGGCACCCAGTCGCTGGGGAAGGCGATGCGTGCCTCGGCGAATTCGCCCTGATGCACGCAGGGAATGGTATAGGTGACCATAGGCTCATCCTCATCGAGCGACACGTCGCCCGTCAGCGGACCGTGGCCCCATGCGCGGAAGTTATCGCCCTTGACGGCCGCCGTCCCGGCAGCGGCATTTGCGAAGTGCACTTCCATCTCGACATCGTCGGAATCCGCGGACCAGCCGTCACCCACAAACTTCCAGTAGAGCTCGGCGGTATCGGCCCAATTCATAACCGCACCGGTCATGGTGTAGCTCACGTAATAGATCGCGCTGTCGCCGCTCTCGTGGGGGCTGAACACCTTGATTCTTGCGCCGTCACCAGTCTGCTCGACCGTATAGACGCCAGAGTCGCCCTTGTTCGCGCTGTCGACTTTGTTAAACGCGGTGTCCTCTTCCTCGACGCTCAGCACATCGACGGTCGCCGTGCCGCCCTGCTGGTTGGTGCCCGTATTGATCTCCCAAAACACGCCGTTGATGTCGTCATCGAAATCAAACTGGCGTCCCTCGACGACGGTCAGCGATCCATCGGCCTCGACCGTGGCACCGATATAGGTTTGGGTCATGGAGTAGCCGTCGGCGTACGCGGCGACAGGCAGCAGCAACAACGCAAGCGCGACGAGCACGCAGACGGAAGCGAATCGCGCGAATAGGCGGCGCTGCCGACAGGTCTTGGCAACGAGGGCGTTCATAGGCACATCCTTTGTCTGTGATACCAACAGCGTCATTGTCCCACGTTTACGGGCGCACATGACGAATATCTGGGCGACCGGAGCGCCAAACGGGATGAAAGTCACACCCGCCGCCAGCAGCTAGTCATTGGGGACGTTCTTAAATGACTAGCCGTTAGGGACACTCTTTGGCACGGCCTGCGCCAACGATAGATACCATTTCACAGCTCCGTCACAGGTGTAGCGGCTTTGTGTGGGCGCGGCATGCGCTGATTGAGCCGCCAGCCGAGGGGCATAAAGCAATTGAGCGAAAACGGTTTGCCCCTTTGCCGTTCGCTTGAGGATCATGTCCCCCTTTTCCGCGGAACCCCCGGCAGTTGCGAAGAGCTGCCGGGGGTTCTGTCGTCTAAGGTGCCGAGCTGATGGACAGGAATCAAAGCACCGAGTCTGCAGCCCGCCATACGCAATGCGGGTCCTCGACAACTTGCGGACCACAGTGGCGCCTCCCCACCGCGCCCCGCGCTATACTCGTCCGCATGGATATCAACGCACGCAACATAGCAACGCCCGCCGCGGACGCGCCCACGGCACAGCCCGTCTCCGTTCCCGCCCCCATCGTGGGGCGCTTTGCCCCGTCGCCCTCGGGCCGCATGCACCTGGGCAACGTGTTCAGCTGCCTGTGCGCGTGGCTTTCGGCCCGCAGCCAAGGCGGCAGCATTGTGTTGCGCATCGAGGACCTAGACGATCGCTGTAAGCGCCCGGAACTTGCCGCCCAACTCATCGACGACCTAGCCTGGCTGGGACTGGAGTGGGACGAAGGCCCCTACTACCAGCACGATCGCCTAGACCTGTACGAGAGCGCCTTGCGCCAGCTGCAAGACGCCGGCCTCACCTACCCCTGCTTTTGCACGCGCGCCGAGCTCCACACCGCAAGCGCGCCGCATGCCAGCGACGGCACGCCCATCTACCGCGGCGCCTGCCGAGGCCTTTCTGCCGAGGAGGTTGCCCGCCGCAGTGCCCTGCGCGCTCCGGCCACGCGCCTGCGCGTGCCCGCCGTCGACGACCTCGCAGACGATGTGGTCGAATTCGTGGACCGCACGTACGGGGCCCAATGCGAGGCACTCGCCACCGAGTGCGGCGACTTTTTGGTGCGCCGCAGCGATGGCGTTTTTGCCTACCAGCTAGCCGTGGTGGTCGACGACGCCGCCATGGGTGTTACCGAGGTCGTACGCGGATGCGACCTGCTTGGCTCCACGCCGCGCCAAATCTATCTGCAGCATCTGCTGGAACTTCCCACACCGCACTACGCGCACATTCCGCTACTCATGTCGCCGGACGGCCGCCGCCTTTCCAAGCGCGATCGCGATCTAGACCTGGGCGAGCTCCGCGCCCGCTTTGGCACACCCGAGGCACTGCTGGGCTGGCTCGCCGGGCAAACGGGCATCGCACCGGACACCACACCGCGCTCTGCCGAACAGCTGGTCGAGCACTTTAGCTGGGATGTTATCCGCGCGCACCGGGAGAACATCACCGTAACGGCCGAGTAGCCAAACGCCTTGCCGCTACGCAACATCCCAGGGTTGAAGTTCGTCGCCCAGGCGAACGATGCAGTCGTAGAGCACGGTATGGCGCTCGGCCGGGTTGGCGTCGCGATGAAAATGACCGTAGTACCAGCGCTTGTAGTCCAAGCGATCTTCCAGCTCATCGAAAAACGCCGTAAGTCGATCAACGCCGGGGCAATCCCAGCCGGGCACCGGATAGAGCGTGGGCGAAAGCATGTGCGTCGAGCAGGTGTGGGTGATCACGTAGTCGACCTTCCAGCCCACGCTGTCGAGCTTTGCCCGCGCCTCATCAAAGTTGTGCTCGTCCGGCAGCTCCTGCGGCCACCAGCTGGAATACGGAATGCGGTATTCCTTGTCCACGCTCGTGGCACCGCCCATAGTAAAGATCGTTGAGCCATCGAGCTCAAAAATCTCGCCACGCGTCAGGCGCCGTATGGGAGAGGTGTCCGACAGGCGCTGCGTCAGCCCACCGTGCCGCAGCTCCATGGGACGCTCCGCCCAATGGTCGAAGCGCTCGTGGTTACCGTCGACAAACAGCACGGTATAGGGCCGCGACTCCAGCCAGGCGATGTCGGCGCATTCCTCGGCAGAGAAATCCCACGGAAAGCCAAAGTCGCCCGCAACAATCAGATAGTCGTCGCTCGTCAGGCTATCCCCAAGCTCCCAGTCGCGCAGCTTTTGCATGTCGGCGCCGCCGTGAATATCGCCCGTCACATAGACCGTCATCGGATCACCACTTCCCTGTAAGTCGCTATCCCGCATTCTGCACGATCACTAAGCTAACCGTTCCAGCCCTTCCATCCCTTTGGGCTTACCCCTCGTTCTTCCATCCAAACGGGTCAAGCACCCAAAAAACCAGATCGAGCACGCCGCCGGTCATCATGGCGCCGGCAAGGGCCATACAAACGTGCAGAGAACTGGCACTTCGAAGCATGTCGAATGGTCCCAGAACAGCCAGCAGCGCGACCGCTGCGCCGGCAAGGCACAACGCGAGGCACGGCCCCGCGTCCTTGACGCACTTCTTTGCGAGATGCTTGGTGTTGTCACTCATCAATATCTAACTCCTTAGAGGGTCGTTGTTTGGGTACATGCCGCCGCGGCAAAACAGGGCGGCAGGGTAAGTGTCACATGCCGTGCGGACATCAATGGAGAGACCGCTTGCTCGACCAACCCTTGACGCCGTTTTGCACCGGCACCCCATCCCCCGCCATCGATGTCTAATACTTTTCCCACCGCTACCCAAAAACTCATCCAACATTAATCTTGGCTCAAGAATCGCTTAATCTATAACCTGCACTATAGAGTTCGAACAAGGGGCGGGGCGGCGCCGCGCAACGCAGGCCGCCGAACGCAACGATCGCGCCCATCGAACGAAAGGACAGGTCATGGACGACCTCGAAAAAGTTGAAACCATCCGCACCAAGTGCAACGTGAGCTACACCGATGCCAAGGCCGCGCTCGACGCCGCCGACGGCAACGTTTTGGACGCCATCATTTGGCTTGAGTCGCAGGGCAAGACCCAGACCACGTCAGCGCACGCCGCCACCGAGTCCGAGCCGGTCGATGAACCCTCGGCCGAGATGGTCGCCGCGCAGGCCGCCTACGAAAAGTCGAGCGAAAAAACCGACTTCTCCAAGAAGATGGACAGCGTGTGGGAGTACCTCAAAAAGCTCTTCCGCCTGAGCCTGGACACCAAGTTTGTCGCCACGCGCCGCGACGCCATCATCCTCAACATTCCCATCCTCATCCCCATCGTCGCCCTATTTGCCTGGGGCGCCACGATATGGCTGATGCTGCTTGGCCTGTTCTTTGGCATGCGCTACCGCATCGATAGCGACGGCGACGTGCCCGGCAGTATCAACAACCTGATGGATCACGCCGCCGACGCCGCGGACGGCATCAAGCAGAATCTGAACGACGACAAGTAATCGCAGATGGGGGCACGTATGGCACGAATCCTGATCGTAGAGGACGAGGAGAAAATCGCCCGCTTTGTGACGCTCGAGCTGGAGCACGAGGGCTACCAAGTGGAGCACGCCGCCGACGGCCGCACCGCCGTGAACCTGGCGCTGGAGCGCGACTACGACTTGGTTCTGCTCGACGTGCTGTTGCCGCAGCTCAACGGCATGGAGGTCCTGCGGCGCGTCCGCAAGCACAAGGATGTGCCGGTGATCATGGTCACTGCACGCGATGCCGTGATGGACAAGGTTGCCGGGCTCGATGCCGGCGCCGACGATTACCTGACCAAGCCGTTTGCGATTGAGGAGCTGTTCGCACGGATCCGCGTGGCGCTGAAGCGCTCGGAGGGCGTGCGGGCAGCTTCGGGCATTGGTGGTTCCGGCGCCGGGATGGGCATGGCGGGCGACGCGGGTGTCGGCGCTGCTGCGATGCCACCGGCTAGCGACACGGCCGATGCCCCTGTCTCGCCCTCCCCCGCCGCGTTCACCGTGGGCTCGGTCGCGCTCGACCCCGACCGCCGCGAGGTTATGGTCGGTGGCTCACTCATCGTGCTGACCGCCCGCGAGTTCGACGTCCTCGCCCTGCTTATGGCACATGCCGGCACCGTGCTCACGCGTGAGCGCATCGCGCACGAAGCGCTCGGTTACGAATACGTGGGCGATACCAACAACGTCGATGTGCACATCGCGCATCTGCGCGCCAAGATCGAAGATGCCGGCGGTGCCCGCATCATCCAGACCGTGCGCGGGGTGGGCTATGTCTGCCGTGCGTAACGCCGAGGCCAAGCGCGTCACCTCCATCGCCCGCGCCATCAACTGGAGCTACATGTGGCGCCGCCTGATGAGCTACGTCTGGCTCGATCTGTTGCTGGCGGTGATTGCGGCGGCGATCCTCGTCTATGGATACAACCAGACGCTGCCCGACGGCACGTTTACCGCAGGATGGATTCCCGGCGCCGCCGTTCACGGCATGTCACTAACACCCGCGCGCAGCTGGGACCTGGCAACACTCACCTATACCGTCGAGCTTGTGCGCACCACCAAGACCTTCCCACTCGCGCAGGACCTCGTCACTCTATGGCCTCTCTACCTTGTCGTTGTAGGTTGGCAGGTCATCAGCGTGCTCAACATGCTCGGCGGCGCCCGACGCGTACGCCGCACCATGGCACCGCTCAACGATCTGGCCTTACGCGTGGACGAGCTCGGCCGCATGCAGCTCTCCGGCGGCAAGATGGAAACGCTGGAGCAGGCCATCGAGCGCGCAAGCGTCGACTCGCCGAGCGTCACAACTGGCGACGCCGACTTGGCGAGCATCGAGGTCGCACTCAACCGTCTGCTGCGTCAGATGCAAGAGGCCAAGCTGCAGCAGATGCGCTTTGTCAACGACGCGAGTCACGAACTGCGCACACCCATCGCGGTGATTCAGGGCTACGTAAACATGCTCGACCGCTGGGGCAAGGACGACCCAGCCGTGCTGGCGGAGTCCATCGCCTCGCTCAAGGCCGAAAGCGAGCACATGCAGGAGCTCGTGGAACAACTGCTGTTTTTGGCACGCGGCGATGCCGGCCGCACCGCACTGCATCGTGTGGACACCAATCTGGCAACGCTCGTCGGAGAGGTATGCGAAGAATCGCAGATGATCGATGCCGGACACACGTATCGGCTGGCTTTTGATACTGCGTTTGCCAGTGACCCGCGCTGCGACGCATCCGTCGATGTCGCGCTCGTGAAGCAAGCTCTGCGCGTGATCGTGCAAAACGCCGCCAAGTACTCGGATGCGGGAACGACCGTCACATTTGGCATAACGCCCGATGCGGACACGGGCGCGATCGACATAAGTGTTGAGGACGAGGGCATCGGCATGAACCAGGAATCCGCAGCTCACGCGTTTGAGCGGTTCTACCGCGCTGACAACGCGCGCGATGCCGGCGCACAGGGCTCGGGCCTGGGGCTCGCGATCGCCAAGTGGATCGTCGACAGCCACGGCGGCGTCATCGGCGTGACCTCGGTCGAGGGCGTCGGCAGCCGCTTTACGATTCGCCTGCCGCGGTAGGGGCACCCGCGCGAATCTCGTTACTTGCAGCCGCACGGCGGCAGCCCCTCGGCATAAAAAAGGGATAAGGCCATGCGGCCCTATCCCTTTTTGCTAGCTATAGCAGCTTGTGCGCTACTCGCGGCACAGGTGCACGGCAAAACCGGCGAACTCGCGCTTAAAGTACACGAGCTTGGTGCCGCCGTCGGGCAACAGCACGCGCGACTCCTCGTTGACCTCGAGCCCGCGCTCGGCAAACCACTTCTCGGCCGCATCGATGTCGTTGACGGCAAAGCCAATGTGGCCCTTGGCGCCACGACCGTTCTGCTTCATGACCTCGACCAGCGAATCGTTAAAGTACGAAACCGGGGTCTCGATGACGGGCAGGCCCATCATCGTCGAGAACAGCTCCGCGATTTCCAGGGCGTCTGCCGGGTCGGTAGCGTTAATACCCACATGGGCAACGCGCATGCCAAAGAGCTCAACCGGATTGGCGTTCTGCTCATTCATACAGGCAGCGCCTACTGAGCCATGACGTCGAGAACGGCCTTCTCGGCAGCGACGCGGTTCATGCCGGTCATGAAGGGCACGCCGCTCACGTACGGGCAGGTGAGGCCCTCGGGGGCAACGGTGGTGGCGATCAGCAGGTCGGCGCCCTCGTCGCAGTAGTCCTTGGCCTCGGAGATGGCGCACTGCACGATCTCGTACTTGTCGGCGTAACCGTTAGCGTCGAGCATGGTGGCGACCTTCTGGGCAACGAGCGTGGAAGTAGCAGCGCCAGCACCGCAAGCCAAAACGATCTTCTTCATAGGTAATGTCTCCCTTCATGGTTTACTTTAGGTAAGTGTACCGCAGCGAGCGATGGCGCTCGGCCTCGATGCGCTTTTGTGCCAGTTTGCTTGCACGCTGCGTATAATACATCTAGCACGCATTGTCATACCGCTTGTTTTACGAGCGACCGAGGAGCTCAATATGCCCGATTCCCGCACACTCTGGACCGCCGTCGTCATTATTTGTATCGCCGTGTCGGTGTTCTTTAGCGTCAAAAAACGCACCACGTTTAAACGCCTGCAGCAGCTTATGGCCGCTAAGCAGTGGGACGAGTTCGATCGCTTGCTCGACAGTAAGCTCACCAGCATGCTGTACCCGCGCTACAACCGCGACTACCTGCGCCTGAACTCCTATCTGCTGCGCGAGGACCACAAGCGCGCCGACGAAATGTTCGATTTGCTGCTGGGACTCAACCTGCCCAAAATGCAGCGCGTCGACCTGGTGATCAAAGCTTTTAACTACTACGTTGGTCAGGAGAACCGCAAAAAGTCCAAGGAGCTGCTGCACGAGATCAAAGGCTTTGAGGGCGGCCAGGCCGAGGCAGTCGCGCACGAATGCCAACTGATGTACGACACGATGATCCTCAAGCGCCACAACGATATTCCCGAGCTGGAGCGCATGCTCGAGGAGGCCGGCGACGATAAGGTTAAGGGTTGCCGCTTGGAGTACCTGTTGGCCCTACAGTACAAGAACAAAGGCGACGAGGCCAAGTTTGCCGAGTACTTGGAAAAGTCGGGCCGGCACTCGATGGCCGTCAACGCGTAACGGGCGGCTTGTGCTAGACTTCTAGTCTCACGGGGGCGTGGCGGAATTGGCATACGCAGGAGACTTAAAATCTCTCGCCGCAAGGATTGTGGGTTCGAGTCCCACCGCCCCTACCATCAATCTTCCCGGGCGGCCTCGAAGATCATGCCGTGGAGGATGTCCGATTCGCTGGCCGTGTAGGCGTCGGCGCCGGCCAGAGCCAGCACCTCTTCCAAAATGACGAATCCGGCCACGATGACGCCGGCGCGCTTCGGGTCGAGGCCCACCGTGGCCTTGCGCTCTTCCAGCGGCTCCCCCCCCCCGCGCCGGCTCCCGCGCTGCCCGTCGCGTG
>UROA01000033.1 GCA_900549355.1 uncultured Collinsella sp.
GAGGAGGGCATTGACCTTTTGGTCATGCCCGACGATTGAACGTCAGATTGCCGCTTAGGGGCGTTTGCAGCGTCGCGCCGTTACGCGGTTTGGTAAAACCGCGTAACCCTACAGTTCAGTCACGACAACGCTGTTGTAGACCTCGTCCCAGCGGTCCATGACCAGGTGGCCGGTCTTGGGATCCATGGCGTTAAGCTTGCCGCAGGTATTGGCGGTCTTGAGCACCGTGACGTCGTCGGCATCAGCAGCAATCGCATGCGCAAAGCCGGCGATGGTCGAGTCGCCGGAACCCGTTGCGTTCACAGCCGCAATCGCGGGCGTCTTGGCGCGGAACGCGCGACCCTCATGGAAGCCAACCGAACCGGCAGCGCCCATCGAAACGACAACCCAGGGGATACCGGCAAAACGGTCATCGGCGGCAAGCGCCTCGCGCAAGGCATCGACATCATCGGTCGTAAAGAACGTACCCAGTAGGCCGTTAATCTCGGTCAGGTTGGGCTTTACGAGCTCAGGCTTAGCGTCGGACGCCAGCGCGGCCTCCAGCGATGCACCCGAAGTGTCGAGCAGCACCTTGGCGCCCGCCTCCTCGGCGATCTTGACGAGCTCGGCATAGTAGCTGGCATCGACGCCACGCGGCAGCGAGCCCGAAAGCGTCACAACGTCCGCCTTCGCTGCAAGCTCGGCAAACTTGGCCGTAAAGGCCTCGAGCTCGGCCGGGGCGATCCTCGGGCCGCTCTCCAGCAGCTCGGTCTGATTACCCTCGTGCAGGATATTCAGGCAAATGCGCGTCTCACCGGCGATGGGCACAAAGTCGTTCTTGACGCCATCGGCATCCATGAGCTCGGCCATATAGGCACCCATGTGGCCGCCGAGCAGACCGGTCGCGAGCACGTCGTCGCCCAGCTGCAGCAGCACGCGGCTCACGTTGAGGCCCTTACCGCCAGCGGTCTTTTCGGGCGTCACACGGTTAACATCGTCGATGATCAGCTTGTCGAGCTGATAGCGCGTATCAATCGACGGGTTCATGGTAACGGTCAGAATCATGTTGAACTCCTGTTCCGGGGCGGCATAACCCGCCCCAAACATACGATAACTCGTTAAAGGATCTCGATCTCAAAGCCGCGGGTGACGGTCTCTCCCGGCTTGGCCACCAGGCAGCCACGCTTGTGCTCCAGAATATCGTCCTCGTCGGAGCAGGTGGACAGACCACCCCACGGTTCAACAGCCACAAAGTCGCCCTCGGGCTTGCTCCATACAATCAGGTACGGCATATCGGGGAACGTCAGGCGCACGCCCTTGTCCTCGGTTTTCTTGGTCAACGTAACCACGCGGCTCTCGAGCACGTCAAAGATGGTCTCCGCGAAGTCAAAGAGTTCGTGGGTAAGCGGCAGGTCATGGCCGATCATGAGGTTCTTGCTGCGATGCTCAACATCAATCAGGCCCGTCGAGGGAACGGCAGCACAGAGCTCGGTGGCCTCACGCTGCTCAAAACGAAGCTCATAATCGTCATAGGACTCGCCCTCGTCGAGCGGGCACTTAAAGCCGGGGTGGCCGCCCACAAAAAACGGCATGTCCTCGGTGCCCTCATTGGTCACCTCGTACGACACGGCCACCTTTTCCGAATCGATCGTGTAACGAGCAACGATCTTAAACGGATACGGGTACTGCTCGAGCAACTCGACATGGTCGGCAGAGCTTAAGCTCAGCGCAACCATGTTGTCGCTCTGCTCCTCGAGCTTCCACTCCTGTTTGCGAGCAAAGCCGTGACGGGCAAGCTTGACCTCGCGGCCACCCACGGTCATTGCGCGACCGTCACGAAGGCCGCCGCAGATCGGGAAGCAAATAGGTGCCTGGCCCGACCACACCGCCGGATCGCCCTGCCACAGATACTCGCGACCGTCGGCCACAATTGAGGTGAACGAGCCGCCAGCCGTGCTCAGTGCTACGCGAATAGAACCGTTATCAAGAACAAACTCCATAGGAGCCTTCCCTTTCTTACGACAGCCCGCCAAATCAATAGGGCTGATAGAAAACCGGCCCGCGCCCCATCACAGAAACGCGAGCCGTCAACGGACTAGTTAATTACGCCGGATACCCGCTAATCATGGTATTCGCCGCGGTCCCACTTCTCCAGGAACTCGTCAAAGAAGTGCGGGTCAGCCTGAGCCTCGGCGTCGGCCTTGTTGCAGGCATCGATCTTGGCGATCAGAGCATCATGCTCGGGAGTCTTCTCGTAGGGCTCCTCCAGGAAGGCAAGCATGATGTCGGCCATCAGGAACTCGCCGGTAATCTTGCCGCCAAAGCCCACGATGTTGGCGTTGAGCTCGCGACGGGCATACAGGGCAGAGGTCATGTCGCGGACCAGGGCGCAGCGGGCGCCGGGAACCTTGTTGACGGCGTTGGTGATGCCGATGCCGGTGCCGCACAGGGCCACGCCAAAGTCGGCCTTGCCGCTGGCAACAGCCTCGCCCACGGCCTTACCGTAGATGGGATAGTGCGTACGGGTGTGGCTGTAGGTGCCGCAGTCGAGCACCTTGTAGCCAGCCTGCTCCAGGCGGTCGGCCAGATAGATCTTCTCGTCCGTAACGATATGGTCGCAACCGATTGCGATGGTCTTCTTCATCAGAACGTCCTTTCGTCTGAATTCACAAGTTGAGGTAGAAGTTCGAGTTCTCGGTGGCTCTCGTTAGGCCATCTTGTTGAGCATGTCGACACGGATCTGGTGACGGCCGCCGGCGTACTGGGCGCGCAGGAACTCGCGGGCGATCTTCTTGGCGACCTCGGTGCCCACAACGCCCGGGCCCATGGTGACCATGCGCGAGCCGTTGTGCTCGCGGGTCATGTAGGCGGAACGCTCGTCGGAAATGTTGGCGACGACCATGCCCTTAATCTTGACGGCGGCCATATAGGAGCCGACGCCGTACTTATCGAATGCGAAGCCCTGGGAATCCTTGTGCTCCAGCAGGTCCTTGGCAACGGCGGTCGCGGAATCGACAAAGTCCGCGGCAGGGGTCTCGGAATAGTCGACGACCTCGTGACCGTCGGCGATGAGCATCTCCTTGATGGACTCCTTCATCGACATACCGTCGGCATCGGAAGCGATTACAACCCTCATGACATCCTCCTTGAGAGATACGCAGGTGCGTAGTTTCTGTTTGGAAGTGTTGAATCGCGTTCAGGTCCGGGCATCTGAATGTGCGGTTCTTCACTGTTCATGTTTATTTGAACACATTCGAACTGCAACAACTATTTGTTTATCTTTGTTCTTTTTTGAACAAATACCGTTTACGGATGATTGCTGACCGTTTGGATTCAGGGAATGCCCAGCTTGTCACGTATTCAACAAACAAAAAGGGCGGCCGAGAACGCATCTCGGCCGCCCTTCTTACGGTTGGTTTTCCAAGGATCGCTTTGCCGCCTACTCAGACCGCCCACCCTTTTTGGCGTGCTTGGAAGGAGCGCTCAAGAAACGACCCGTCAAATAGTTCGCCGGGCCGGAGATATCGATCCCCAGCAGGGTGTGGCCCAGCCACAGGAACGCCACGAGCACCAGCAGCGGGATAACGCACGAAGTCACGATCATCACGATGACGCCTTCAATCAGATCGGTCACCTGCCGCACGATCTCATCGGTCATCTGCTTGGCGCCGCTGGTCACCGACGTAACAAGGCTCGAGGCCCCATCAGTCAACTGCTCGAGCACGTTTTTGGACTCCGTGGCCTCGGATTTTTTCTTGTTCGATTTTGAGCTGGTCTCGACTGGCTTGTCCGTGGTGTCGGCCGCGTCCGCAGCCTTTTGCTCAGCTTGCTCAATACTTACGCGATACGTTTCATCGACCTTCTGCGACACCCATACGCTCGCGGGCACGAGCGCCATGCCGATCACGGCAACCACCAGCACGCGCGTCGCCACACGGCGCAGGACAGCGCTCGTGCTCCAGCGCCCGTGAATGCCGAGCGACACCGCAAAGAGCACCAACGCAAACGGGATTAAGATGCCCAGGCCAACCGACCACAAAATCGTGAGCAAATATTTCTCGAGGTATAGCACGGCAAGCACGATACCAAGGTTGCCCGAAAGCTGTGCGAGCTGCTCGGCAACCGGCGTTCCCGTATCACCCGGCAGCGCGGTAATGCCCGCAGACAGCGCCACGCACGAGGTCGTGAGCGCCAGTACGTTACCCTTCTTTTGGTCGATGACCTCGATGGTGGAGTCCCAAGTTTTGGTATCGGCGAAATGCGGACGAGCTACAAAGCCCGACAGCAGCGCCAGGACCACGAGCGCAACGATAAAGCCAATCTGCAGCTTTTTGTTTGCGCACACGACATCGGACAGGCTGGGCTGCAGCTCGGTTACCGTCGTGTGCTCGGTTATCTGGACAGGACGCCCATGAGCCATCTCGCGCGCGTCTCTTTTTTGTATTGACCCGTTATCCGGCATTTGGATACCTCCTCAGTCCGGCCTGCATTGCGGATGGAAGTATACCCACCCATCGAAAAACCGAACGGGAGGGCGTGCAGAAGCTCCAAGACTGCCCCCAACGACTAGTCGTTTAAGAACGTCCTCAATGACTATCTCGGGATGAGTTGCGGTGGAATAGGGATTGTTTTGTGCCCGCCGGCCCCTATTCAGTCCCTATTTCACCGCAACTTGAAGGAGGACAGAAAAAGCCCTGCTGCGGGTAGCGGCAGGGCTTTTGGAAGGGGTTTTGGTTGTGAGGGCTCGTTAGGCGAGCTTGGCCTCGAGCTCGGCAATGCGCTTGTAGGCATCGATGGTAAAGCGGGCCTGCTTCTCCAGAATCATAGTGGTCATGAGGGTGTCCTGAGCGTGAGCCATGATGAAGGTCATCTCCATCTCGCCACCGCCGGCCTCCTGCGAAAGCAGCTTGGTCTGCGTGTCGTGGGCACCGATGAGCGCATCGCTGGCATCCTTGTGCAGCTGCTCGGCCTTCTCAAAGTCACCCTCGCGAGCAGCATCGAGCGCTGCAAGCAGATCGGTCTGGGCGTCACCTGCGTATGCGACAATCTCGAATCCAACCATCGAGATTTCTTCTTTGGTTGCCATGTTGCGTTCCTTTCACATATGAACCAATGGAGAGCATCGCGTCCGGGCATACGCGCTGCGTTCTGTATGGCAGAAACAATAACATTCAAACAAAAAGGAACAATGCAAACCGTTATTTCGAGCCGTGAACGGTCTTTTTTCGCCCGCGAACGGTTTCCAAACCATTTCGAACAATATCAAACATGATTAGCGGAAACCAAAACAGGACCGCACCCTAACGCAAATCGCGCACCGTATCGCCCTCTACGAGCACACCGGGGATCAGCATGTGCTCCACGCCAGACGCACCCCCATCGGCGCCGGCAATCTTGTCGACCGCCCACATGCCGACGCGCTTGTTGTCAAAGCGCACCGTGGTCAGGCGACAATCGGGCACGATATCGCCCAGGCTATCGTCAACACCCACCACGCTCACGTCCCGGGGCACGCACTTCCCGCGCGACTCGAGCCCACGGATGCAGCCATAGGCCATGGCATCGTTGGAGGCATAGATGGCAGTACAAGTCGGATCATCCGCCAGGGCCTGACCTGCGGCATATCCGCTCTGCGCCGTCCAATCGCCACGGATAAGTCGCGGTGGCTCAATGCCATGCGCACGCAATGTCTCGCGCCAGCCTTCCTCGCGCCGCATGCCCGAAAGCGAGCGCTCGGGGCACGAGATAAAGTGCACGGTTTTGTGCCCCCGCCCCAGCAAGTACTCGACCACCTGGCGCGAGCAATCGAACTGGTCGTTATCGACCGTTGAACAGAGCGGGTGCTCCAACATCGTAACGAGCACCGTCTGCATGCCGGGCAGCGGCTCGAAGGTTCCAAAGTCCGCCGGCATGCGGTTCATAATCACAACCATGCCATCCACCGGCAGTGCGCTCATGCGCGACGATGCGCTCTCGAGGGTATACGGATGCCCGTCTGCTTTAGTGAGGGTGATGGCATAGCCATGTTTGTCGGCCGCTGCGGCAAAGCCCTCCATACGGTCGAGATTGCCGGTGCCGGTAATGTTGAACATGGCGACGCCGACGGTCTTAAACTTGCCGCGGCGCAGCGATCGACCGGCAAAATTGGGGCGATACCCCAGCTCGCGCATGGCGGCACGCACGCGTTCCTTGGTCTCGGGGCGCACGCTGGGCGAATCGTGCACGGTGCGCGAGACCGTCTGCTCCGAGACGCCCGCGAGGCGCGCTACGTCTTTGACGGATACCGATTTTTTAACAGCGGCCATAGGTCGATCTTTCTATGTCAACGATGCCATTGGTGGCACCTTGCGCAGTCAAATGAAACGTCTTCAAGTATATCTAACGCCTCCCCCACCATACGCTCACCACCCAAAACCTACCGTTCACCGACATTTTTGCTTCCCCGAGCGGCTTTTGTCGCCCAAATGTTAACGTTGCCATTGTGCAAACACAGAGCCACCGGGCGGCTCAAACGTTTACGCGTAAGGAATCGACGGTTCGCAGGCACAGGAACCACCGGTTCGCGTCTTTTTTTGTGTCACAAAATGGCAACGTCAACATTTTGGCAACCGAACGTCAAAAGCTACCATCGTTGCTAACCCACCGACTCTTAGGAGCATTGCATGGAGCAACTCATCGCCATCATCGAAAAGGGCCAGCCCTTTTTCAACGCGATCGCCCGCAACAAGTACCTCAAGGCGATCCGCGACGGCTTTATCTCCGTCATCCCCATCATCATCTTCTCGTCCATTTTCTGCCTGGTAGCCTCGGTCCCCAACATCTGGGGTTTCTACTGGCCCGATGACATCAACAACGCTCTGTGGAAGTGCTACAACTACTCCATGGGCATCCTGGCCATCGCCTGCGCCGCCACCACGGCCAAGCACTTCGCCGACGCTCAGAACCGCGACCTGCCCAAGAATAACCAGATTAACTTTATCTCATGCATGTGCGCGGCCATCATCGGCTTCTTGCTCCTTTCGAGCGACGCGATCGCCACGGACGCCGCCAGCGGTTTCAACACCACCTACCTTGGTTCCAAGGGCCTGCTGACCGCCTTCATCGCTGCGTTTGTGACCGGCATCATCTACAAGTTCTTCATTAAGCGCAACATCACCGTCAAGATGCCCGAGCAGGTTCCGCCCAACATCTCGCAGACCTTTAAGGACATCATCCCCTTCTCCGTCTGCATCACCGTCTTTTGGGTTTTTGACATCGTCTTCCGCGCTGCTTTTGGCTTCTGCTTTGCCCAGGGCGTCATCCAAGTGTTCCAGCCCCTGTTCACCGCTGCCGACGGCTATATCGGCCTCGCTGTGATTTACGGCGCCATGAGCCTCTTCTGGTTCGTGGGCGTCCACGGCCCCTCGATCGTCGAGCCTGCCATCGCCGCCGCCCTCGTTGCCAACATGACCGACAACCTAGCTGCGTTCCAGGCTGGCCAGCACGCTTCCGCTGTCCTGACCCAGGGTGCCCAGTACTTCGTCGTCTGCATGGGCGGCACCGGTGCCACGCTCGTCCTGGTCTTTATGTTCTGCTTCCTGGCCAAGTCCCAGGAGATGCGCGCCGTCGGTAAGGCCGCTATCGTTCCCGTGTGCTTTGCCGTCAACGAGCCGCTGCTGTTCGCCGCACCCATCGTGCTCAACCCCGTCTTCTTTGTCCCGTTTGTCTTTGCCCCGATCGCCAACATTTGGATCCTCAAGATCTTTATCGACTTCTTGGGCATGAACGGCTTTATGTACACCCTGCCCTGGACCGTCCCCGGCCCCATCGGCCCCATCAGGGGCCTGGGCTTCCAGCCGCTCGCCTTTGTGATGCTCGCCCTTATCCTGGTCGTCGACTTCGTCCTGTACTATCCGTTCTTCCGTGCCTATGACGCCCAGAAGTGCGCCGAGGAGGCCGAGATTTCCCAGGAGGAGCTCGCCGCCAAGAACGCCGAGAAGGCCGCTAAGCTCAACGATGCCTTCCAGGGCAAGGCTGACGCCAAGAGCGTTGCCGCCGGCGCTGCTGCCGAGTCCGTGAAGGCCGACGCTCCCGCCACTGTCGCCACTGAGACAACGACCGCCAGTGACCTCAACGGCAAGCGCGTGCTCGTGCTCTGCCAGGGTGGCGGCACCTCGGGTCTGCTCGCCAACGCGCTGGCCAAGGCCGCCAAAGAGCGCGGCATCAATCTTGAGACCGCTGCCGAGGCCTATGGCAACCACGTTGACATGCTCCCCGACTTTGACCTGGTCGTCCTGGCCCCACAGGCCGCCAGCTACTTGGCCGACCTGCAGAAGGACTGCGAGCGCGTGGGCAACAAGTGCGTCGCCTGCCGTGGTAAGCAGTACATCGAGCTCTCCCAGAACGGCGACAAGTCTCTCGCCTTCGTCGCCGAACAACTTTCGAAGTAAGTAACGCTCAGGGCCAGCCGACTATCCGAGACCGGCTGGCCCTTCGATTTAGACGATTGGATCATCATGTCCGTTAACCCTGCTAGCGTAACCAACCCGCCCGCGCAGTTTCCCGAGGACTTTGTCTTTGGCGGCGCCACTGCTGCCTACCAGGTAGAGGGCGAGACCCGCACTCACGGTAAGGGCAAGGTTGCCTGGGACGACTTCCTGGAGGCCCAGGGCCGTTTCTCCCCCGATCCCGCTTCGGACTTCTACAACCAGTACCCCGTCGATCTGGAGCTGTGCGAGGAGTTTGGCATCAACGGCATTCGTCTCTCCATCGCCTGGAGCCGCATCTTCTCCAACGGCACCGGCGAGATCAACCCCGAGGGCGTGCAGTTCTACCACGATCTCTTCGCCGAGTGCCACAAGCACCACGTTGAGCCGTTCGTTACGCTGCACCACTTCGATACGCCGCTTGCCCTCTTTGAGAAGGGCGACTTCCTCAACCGCGAGACCATCGATGCCTTTGTGGACTTTGCCACCTTTTGCTTTAAGGAGTACGCCGACCAGGTGACCTACTGGTTCACCTTTAACGAGATTTGGGCCGATGCCTCCAACACCTACATCGAGGGCACCTTCCCCGGTGGTGTTAAGGCGCATCTGGCCGAGGCCTTCCAGTGCGAGCACAACATGATGCTCGCCCACGCCAAGGCCGTGCTGGCCTTCCACAACGGCGGCTTTAAGGGCAAGATCGGCGTCATTCAGTCGCTGGAGTTTAAGTATCCGCTCAACGAGAACGACCCCGCCGACATCAAGGCCGCCAACAATGAGCACGTGCTGCAGAACCAGTTCTTGCTCGACGCCACCTTCCGCGGCGACTATGCGCCCGATACGCTCGAGTGCGCTAACCGCCTGGCAGCCATCTCGGGCGGCACCATCGAGATCCCGGATGAGGACCTCGAGATTATGCGCGAGGCCGCGCTCTACAACGACTACCTGGGCGTCAACAACTACCAGTGCCGCTTCTTGAAGGCTTACGACGGCGAGAACGACCTGCACCACAACGGTACGGGCGAAAAGGGCACCGGCCGCTGGCGCGTTAAGGGTATTGGCGAGCATGTGAACAAGCCCGGCATCCCCACCACCGACTGGGACTGGATCATCTATCCCGAGGGCCTGTTCGATCTGCTCGTCTACATTAAGCAGCGCTACCCCAACTACAAGCAGATCTTCATCACCGAGAACGGCATGGGCTACAAGGACCCCTACAAGGACGGTTTTGTGGACGACCAGCCGCGCATCGACTACATCGAGCAGCACCTGCGCTGGTTGCTCAAGGCCATGGAGGTGGGCGTCAACGTGGGCGGCTACTTCCTGTGGAGCCTGCAGGATCAGTTCTCCTGGACCAATGGTTACAACAAGCGTTACGGCTTCTTCTACGTTGACTTTGAAACCCAGAAGCGCACGCCCAAGGCAAGCGCATACTGGTATAAGCACGTGGCGCAGACCCGTCGTCTGGACTAGTGGCTGGCGGGGTTGCCCGCTCACACAACCTGTCCCCATTTCTCAGCCGGGGGCGGCACGTCACACGGCGCGCCGCCCCCGGTCTTTTTGTTTTTGGGCTGGTCGGGAGCCGTTTGTCTCGATCTGTAACATCTAGCCGAGTTTTTTGGTCCTAGCTGTTACAGATTGAGACGAACAGGATTGCTCTTTCCGAAGAATCTAAATCTGTAACACGTAGCCCGCTTTTGACCGTCTACCTGTTACAAATCGAGACAAACGGAGTAGGACCTAACCCCGTATGTCCCTAACAGTCGAGCGTTCGACCAGCGTACTCGGCACATGAATCGCCTCGATAGACGAGCTCTCTCCAATCGCCGCCTCAAACGCAAGCTTACCGACACCGCGCAAATCAAATCGCAGCGTCGTCAGCCGATTGTGAGGAACAAGTCCCTCGAGTGCGTCGTCGATACCAACCACGCTCACGTCGTCGGGCACGGACAGGCCCGCGTTCTCGAGCGCGGCGATAACGCCCAGCGCCATCTGGTCATTTGCCGCAAGCACGGCAGTCGGCGCCTGCGACCCGCCGGCAAGCACCTCGGCCGCAATCCGCTCGCCCATGGCGTACCCACTGTCCGCACTCCAATCGCCACGCAGCATCGGAGCGGCATCGACATGAGCACGACCCAGCGTATCGCGCCAACCGGCCTCACGAAAACGCGAGGAAATCGAGTTTTCCGGACCCGCCACAAACCGCATATTCGAGTGACCATGTTCCAGCAGATAATTGGTCAACAGCTCGCACGAACCATACTGGTCGGAGTCGATCGTCGTGCAGCGCGGATGCGCATACATGGACAGGATGACCGTTCGCACTCCCGGCTGGGGAACAAACTCCTCAAAATCGGGAGCCATGCGGTTCATGTTGAGAATCATGCCGTCGACGGGTCGCTCGACCATGCGGCGCGAGGCATCGGCAAGTGTATAGGGCTTGTCGCCGCCCATCTCGATCATAGTGACGGCAAAATCGTGCTCGCGCGCCGCTTGCATGATACCCTCGAGCGTCGCCAGGTTACCGACACGTGTGATGTTGTACATGCACAGGCCAATAGAACGATACGACCCGCCGCGCAACGCCGCTCCAGCAAAATTGGGACGAAAGCCCAGCTCTTCCATGGCGGCCAGCACACGCTTGCGCGTCTTTTCCGTCACGTTGGGCATACCGTTGACCACGCGAGACACAGTCTGGCGGCTCACGCCAGCGAGCGCCGCAACCTCTGCCGCGCTCGCCGAATGACCATTCCTTGTCTGCTGAGCCATGCCTTCCACGCTAACCTGCTTCCCAACTATTCCCCGCGCCCATGGCGCATCGTACATACATCGATAACGTGCTCATGATACCCGAGCCATATACCACAACATGAAAACTTCTGTCAATCAAAACCGCTTACCGAACAAATACAACCGTTCGCGGCTGTTTGAAGTTGTTTTGTTTCTATACATCCCAGCCGGATGTTAACGTGCTCATTGTCAAATATTCACGTGCTCATTTTGGTTCTAATCATTTTAAGATAGTGTTTATCGGGCTTTTTCACCGCTGAACGCTAACCAGGGAGCCTCCTGAGCGCAAACGCACAATATCGAACAGCGAGACGAGAGGGTGTATGCATATGTCTTTGCTAAACCGCGTACAGCAGCTGCCGAAGGGCTTTGTTTGGGGCGCCGCAACCGCCGCGTACCAAACGGAAGGTTCCACGAAGGTGGCAGGCAAGGGTAAGACCATGTGGGACGATTACCTTGTCGCCCAGGGTCGCTTTTTGCCCGACCCGGCCAGTGATTTCTACAACCGCTACGAGGAGGATATCCGCCTTTCTGCCGAGCATGGACTCAACGCCATCCGTGTGTCCATCGCCTGGACCCGCATCTTCCCCAACGGCGACGATGCCGAGCCCCTCGCCGAGGGCGTTAAGCACTACCACGAGCTGTTCGCCTGCTGCAAAAAGTATGGCGTCGAGCCCTATGTGTCCCTGCATCACTTTGACTCCCCCGCCGCCCTGTTCAACCAGGGCGACTGGCTCAACCGCAAGACCGTCGACGCCTATGTGCGCTATGCCGAGTTCTGCTTCCGCGAGTTCCGCGAGGTCAAGAATTGGTTCACCATCAACGAGCTCATCAGCCTCTCGCACTCCCAATACATCCAAGGCAACTTCCCGCCCAACCATCACTTTGATGTGACGAGCGGCATCCAGAGCCAGCACAACGAGCTCGTTGCCCACGCCCGCGCCGTCAACCTGTATAAGGATCTTGACGAGACCGAGCACCTGGGCGGACGCATTGGCATGGTCAACGTCCTGACGCCGGCATATCCTGCCACAGACTCGCCCGCCGACCAGCACGCCGCCGACCTGTACAACGCCTTCTACACCGACTTCATCATGGACGGCGCCTTCCTGGGTCACTACTCCGCGCGCACCCTCTCACTCATCAACGAGATTCTGCGTGCCAACAACGCCACGCTTACGGTTGAGGACAGCGACATGGAGGAGCTCGCCAAGGCGGCGCCCCGCAACGATATGTTCGGCCTCAACTACTATCAGTCGGCGTTTATCGCCGCCTACGATGGCGAGTCCACCAACAGCTTTAACGGCACCGGAGACAAGGGCACCTCGTGCTTTAAGTTTAAGGGCGTCGGGCAGCAGGTCGATATGCCGGGTATCCCCACCACCGACTGGGATTGGCTCATCTACCCGCAAGGCCTCTACGACACGCTCAAGCACATCAGCGCCACCTATCCCAACCTCCCCGTCATCTATATCACCGAAAACGGCCTGGGCCACAAGGACCCCGAGCCCGACGCAAACGGCATCGTCGCCGATCCCGAGCGCATCGACTTTGTCGACCAGCACATGGAGAAGGTGCTCCGGGCGCGCGCCGAGGGCGTCGACGTCCAGGGCTACTTTATCTGGAGCCTGCAGGACCAGTTCTCGTGGGCCAACGGCTATAACAAGCGCTACGGCCTGTTCTACATCGACTTCGACACGCAAAAACGCTACATCAAGCAGTCGGCACTCTGGTACAAGGAGCTCGCCGACACTATGGCGGACGCGCAGTAGCGCATCGCCTCGCTTTCCCCCGAGAGGGGAGCGGCCCTATGCGATACAAACCCAGCCGCTCCCCTCTCTCCCCCTGGGACCGACCCCGCCTGCACCCGGGCTTTTAGCAAGCGGGAGACCATATAGGTTTTCAACGTCCATGCCATTAAGATTTCATGCAAAGAGGAGCGTGAACTATGGAATCGATCGTTAAGTTCTTGGAGAAAGGTCAGCCGTACTTCGACAAGGTCTCTAAGAACATCTACCTTCAGGCCATTAAAGACGGCTTTTTGGCAGCAATGCCCATCATCCTGTCTTCTTCTGTCTTCCTGCTTATTTCGACCCTGCCGGGCGTTGTCGCCACGGTCGGCGGCTTTACGCTGCCCGACTGGTGGAACGTCGACGTCGTGAACTTCTGCAACAAGGTTTACAACTTCACGATGGGCGTCGTGGGCATCATGGTCGCCGGCACCACCGCAAGCGCGCTGACCGGCTCCAAGAACCGCCGCATGCCTGCCGGCAAGGCCATCAACGCCACGAGCACCATGGTCGCCGCCATGTGCGCTATGCTCATCTTGGCCGTTACCCAGACGAGTGCCAAGATCGACGGCGCCGATGTCTCGGTGTTCTTTACCGACAACATGGGCACCAAGGGCCTACTGAGCTCCTTTGTCGCCGCATTTGCCACGGTCAACATCTATGCCTTCTGCATTAAGCGAGACATCACCATCAAGCTGCCCAAAGAAGTCCCCGGCGCCATCGCCCAGAACTTCCGCGACATCTTCGCCTTCAGCTTCTCCATCCTGTTTGTCGCCGTCATCGACGTTATCTGCCGCACCTGCTTGGCCGTCCCGTTTGCCAACGTCATCTCCACGCTGGTGAGCCCGCTGTTCGCCGCTGCCGATTCCTACGCCGGCCTCGCCCTCATCTGGTTCATGATCCCGCTGTTCTGGTTCATGGGCATCCACGGCCCCTCGGTCGTTAAGCCTGCCCTCAACGCCGCGCTGTTTGGCAACATCACCACCAACCTCGCCACGCTGCAGGCCGGCGGTCACCCCGCCCTCGCCCTGACCGAGAACTTCGGTAACTACATCGGCGAACTCGGCGGCACCGGCGCCACGTTCATTGTCCCGATCATCTTCCTGCTCTTTATGCGCTCCAAGCAGCTCAAGGCCGTCGGCAAAGCCTCTGTCGTACCCGTGATGTTCGCCGTCAACGAACCGCTGCTGTTCGCCGCGCCCATCATCCTCAACCCGTACTTCCTGATCCCGTTCCTGTTTGCCCCCGTGGCCAACGTCCTCATTGGTAAGTTCTTCATCGACTTTTTGGGCATGAACGGCTTTATCTATGCCATGCCGTGGGCACTCCCCGGACCGATCGGCACCTTCATCGACACCAACTTCCAGCCGATCTCTCTGGTCCTGGTTGTCGTCCTGCTGGTCGTTGACTTCTTAATCTACTACCCGTTCTGCAAGGCCTACGACAACGTCCTGTGCAAGCAGGAGGCCGAGACCCTGGCCGAAGAAGAGGCCGAGGAGACCAAGGCCGTCAAGACCGCTGCCGCCCCCGCCGTTGAGGCTCCTGTTGTCGAGACCGCTTCTGCCACTGAGGCCTCCGCAGCTCCGTCCGCCCTTAAGGGCAAGGATCTGAGGGTTCTGGTTCTGTGCGCTGGCGCCGGCACCTCTGCACTGCTCGCCAACGCGCTTAAGGAAGGCGCCGACGAGCTGGGCATCGACATTACCGCCAACGCCGGTGCCTACG
>UROA01000034.1 GCA_900549355.1 uncultured Collinsella sp.
GCTTCGCGAGGCCCCCCCCCAGCAGCGTGCGCGCGGGGGAGCCAATAGATCGTGGCATCGGGGTCGCTGCCGCGCATGGACTTGATGAACGCACTGATGATGTCGTAGTGCATGTCGCCGTTTTTGTCATACGTAAAGCCGCGACGCGGGTTGGCAATCTTCACGTCATCCACGGTGATGGGATAGCGCTCCCCCGCCGCGGGCGCTGGCGTTCCCTCGGTATCAGGACGCGTGACGGCAATCTCGCTCGCAAGCTCGAGCGTCGTGAGCGCCGAGCGAGCGTCACCCGCTGCCAGCGTGCAGATGGTCTTGACCGTATCCTCATCGGCCGAGAACTTACCGTTCAAGCCCTGCGGTGCCTCAAGCGCACGTTCAATAAGCGTGGCGATATCCTCATCCTTCAGATGCTCAAGCTCCACAACGCGACCACGTGAGAGCAGTGCCGAGTTGACCTCGAAGTACGGGTTCTCCGTCGTAGCGCCAATCATAATGACGGTACGGTTCTCAACTGCATGCAGCAGGGCATCCTGCTGCGACTTAGAGAAGCGGTGAATCTCATCGATGAATAGAATGGTACGGCGGTCGTACGTATTCAGGCGCGTCTTGGCCTCATCAATCACGCGACGCAGGTCCTTCACGGTACCCGTGACGGCGTTGACCTCGACAAACTCGCTCTTGGTATGGTTGGCGATAATGTGGGCCAGCGTCGTCTTGCCCGTACCGGCAGGCCCGTACAGAATCACGCTCGAAAGCACGTCGTGCTCGATCGCGGCACGCAGCCACGAGCCCTTACCGACGGCCTTTTGCTGACCCACGTACTCGTCGAGCGAATTGGGACGCATGCGCACCGCGAGCGGCGCATTTTTAAAGGAACGCTCGCGCGTCGAGACAGAAAAAAGGTCGTCCATAGCCATCCCATGCATCAATCAAAAGCTTTGTTCGTCAACAGTATACCGAATATATACGAACTACCGTTCGTTAATATAGGTACGGTGCGGAAACTTCAATCCCGGAAACAACTTGCTCGTGAGCTCGCAGAAATAGCCATCCGTCATGCTCGCGATGTAATCCACCACCGCTTGATCTTTGTCGTCCTGCCAGGCATAGGCTCGATCGTAGTAGGAAAGCTGCTGCTCGATGCGCGAAATATGGTGCTTAAAGATGTAAGAGGACTCGTCGCCACTGTTTAGATCCCGCAGGCAACGGTCGTAGAGCTTTACGAACGCCTCGCGCAGCTCCGCCTCGGAATCGCCTTCGATACCGCCCTTGCTATAGATTTTCTCGTAGTTCTCGCGCTTGGCTCGGCGAATTTCCTCAAACAGGTCCTCGCTCATCTCGATGCGCGGCTTACCATAGCTATGCTCCACGATATCGATGGAAGCATGCGTAAGGATCCAACTGTTGTAGGCACCGCCCCGGCCATCATCAAAAGCGTCGGGTGACAGCAGGCCCGCCGCGATCGCATCCTGACGGTCACGACCGACGTAGGCAAGAATATCCGAGATGCGAACAACGCAGCCCTCGAGCGTCATGGGACGCAGATGCCCAATTGCGCTATAGCCCGTGGCAATGCAATCCTCAACCGTCTGGTCAAACTGGTTAAAGGAGCCCATGTCCGAGAGCTCAAACACACGCTGCTCGTACTCGCCGTTATGGCATAGCACGCCGTCGAGCGTCTGGAGCGACACGTTGCGGCCGTACAGTGCGTCGAGCACGCGGACCGACTGCACGTTATGGAAAAAATAACGCCCCGTGCGCTCATGATAAATATCGTTGAGGAAGCGCTCGCCGGCATGGCCGAAAGGCGTGTGTCCCAAGTCGTGACCCAGGCCAATCGCCTCGATCAGATCGCAATTGAGCCCCAGGGCGCGACCGATATCGCGCGCAATGCGGGAGACAAGCTGCACGTGCAAACCCCGGCGTGATAGATCGTCATTGCTACGAAAGCTAAAGACCTGCGTTTTGCCCGCATACCGGGTGTACGCAGGAAGATGAAGTATCTTTTCGGTATCGCGCATAAACGCCGGACGCATAAGCGTGCCTTTGTCGGCGGCGCGATCAATACGACGAATGACCTGATCATCGTTGCAACGATACGGGTTGACATAGCCCGAAGCACGATCGGCGGCAATGCGCTCGACAAGCTCGGGCGACAACGCCGAGGGAATACGGTCCATGCGCGCCTTAATGACGGCCGTTTCTTGATTAGATTCCATGGCATGCTCCTTAAGAAGGATGCGCAATCGGTTACAAAGTGCAGCCCACGACCTCGATTATGGCAAAAATCGGCACTAAAAACGGGAGCAATGGCAGGGAGCGCGATTTTGTGAAGAGACAGGAGAGGGCCAGGGCCAGGAGTGCGACGGCAAATGCCACGATGCCACCCATAGGGTCGAGCGTGCAAAGCGCGAAGAGCGCCTTGGCATCCCCCATGCCGATGCCCGGGATTTGGCGAAGACGACGCCAGAGGGACTCAGTCAGCACGAGAGCAAGATAGACGATGACCGCAAGACCGGCATGGTCAAGCGCCGTGTTAACGCCTTTGTCGAGCCAAACGCCCACTAACGCCGTCACCGCACACGCACCGGCAAGCTCATTGGGAAAACGTCGCTGACGGGCATCAATCGCCGCGCCGGCAAAGATGCAAATCCAAAACGGGATATAAAACATCGAGTGCCTCCTCGAGCTGCATCGCAAAAGCAAAAACCATCACAAAGGTGCCGGTCCCCTTTGCGGTGGTTTTGGTGGTGGTTATTTGGCGCCTTGCATGACCTCGTCGAGGGTGACGTTTACGGCATGCTGGGTAGGAACCCAGTCGACCTTCAGGAACAGCGCGGCCACCGTGATAGGGATATAGCTGAACATAAAGATCGGGAAGGTAAACAGGTTAGTCACCAGACGCCACTTTTGCGCGCAGTGAATATGCTTGTACTCAAAGATAGTCGTGAGCAGCGCCAGGATAAAGAAGGTCTGGTACATCATGGCGAAGGTCATAATGAGCGACGCGGCACAGGCCTGCATCTCGACTTCGGTAGCCAAAAAGCCGTGCGAGAGTCCACCCACGATCAGGAACGTCGCATTGGCGAGCATCGAGATGAGCGACAGCAGCATACCCGGGGCGATCGTCATGAACATGTCGTAGGCGGCAAAGCGATGGTAGCGGAAGGTCGACTTGACCAGGTGCTTACCGTAAGTAAAGAACACCTGGTAGAAGCCCTTGGTCCAACGCATGCGCTGTTTCCAGGACGCCTTAAACGTCACGGGTTGTTCGTCAAAGAACTCCGCCGGCGCATAGCCAATGCGAATGCCGTGAATGGCGCAGAACGTGGTGAACTGAATGTCCTCGGTCAGCGTGTGGAACTGCCAACCGTGCATGCCCTCGATAACGCTGGCGGAGATGAGGTAGCCCGAACCCGAAACAGCGCAGGACGTCTTGCAGATATTACGCGCGTTGTTGAGGAAGCGCGCCTCGCGTAGATACCACGTGGCATTAGCAGCCGAGATCCACGAGCTGCCGAAGTTCTTGGAATTGCGATAGCTCGTGACCACATGGAAGCCCTGGTCAAAGGCATCATTCATCTTGGAAACGTAATCGCGGGAGATAACGTTATCGGCATCGAAGATAAAGTAGCCCTCAAACGTGTCGGGATACTCGTTGAGAATGCGGTCGAAGCCAAAGTCCATGACCCAGCTCTTGCCCTTGCGGGCCAGGTCATTGCGCTCGTAAACAATGGCACCGGCCTCGCGCGCGAGCTGCGCCGTGTTGTCGGTGCAGGCATCGGCGACCACGAAAACCTCGATGAGCTCGGACGGATAATCCTGGTCCTTGATGGAGCGAACGAGGTTGGCGATCACGGCCTCCTCATTATGCGCCGCGATAAAAAAGGCATAGCGATGGAGTTTTTTGGCCTTGGGAGGCGCGACCTCGCCACGAAGAGCGCCAATGACAAAGAAGACCACCTGGTACAGAAAGCAGACCGTGAGCAGCGTGACGACAATCTGGTTGAAGATCACGATGGGTGTGTTGGTTTGTAAAAAGGCGAGCATGCAGGCTCCCAGCAACGCGTAACGTAAACAATCGTATATCTTACCGCAGGCTTACCGAGTTCAAGAAACCACCTAATACTGGCTAGGCTTCGAGAAGACCGAGCTGCGGAACGATTTCATCTCCAACGGCCGTGCGACCGAGCGAGCGCGGAGCCAGATCGTCGAGAACCGCAGCGAGATCCCACGGCAACTCGTCGCGGCACTCAATGCGCTCCCCCGTCACGGGATGGTCGAACGCCACGCGCCAGGAATGAAGGAACTGCCTGGTCAGGCCCTGGTCGGCGCGCGCATCGCACTTGCCGTAGAGTTGATCGCCCACGCAGGCGTGGTTGATATGACGCATATGCACGCGAATCTGGTGCGTGCGACCGGTAAACAGATGGCACTCAACGAGCGTATAACCATCGTCAAAGCGCGTGGAATCAAAGCGCTCGAGGACTTTAAAGGTCGTAATGGCCTGACGGGCAAAGGGGTCGTCCGAAACCGCCATCTTGACGCGGTCGCGCGTAGAACGGGCGATACCGGTATTGATGGTGCCCTCGTCCATGGCGATGTGCCCGTGGACAAGCGTGATATAGCGGCGGTCGAGCGTACGCGTGCGAATGAGATTTTGAAGCGCGCGCTGGGTGTCGTCGTCTTTTGCCGCGAGCATAAGGCCCGAGGTATCGCGATCCAGGCGATGCACGATGCCGGGGCGGTCCTCACCCTGCACGGTACCAAGATGATCGATACCGCAGTGGTAGACCAAGGCGTTCGCAAGCGTGCCGCTCTCGTGGCCGTGGGCGGGATGGCACACCAGCCCGCGCTGCTTGGAGAGCACAATGAGATAGTCGTCCTCATAGCGAATGTCGAGCGGGATGGCCTCGGGAATCACATCGGTGGGATCGTGTGGCTCGGGCAGGTCGACCGAGATGCGGTCACCGGCGCGTACGGCATACTTTTTTGACAGACAGGTCTCGCCGTTCACGATTACGGCGCCGCCCTCGATCAGATGCGCGCAGGCAGAGCGCGTGGGGCAGCCGTCGTTGGCACCCAAAAAGGCGTCGAGACGCTGGCCAGAGCAATCGTCGGCAACAAGAATATGGATGTCGGCCATTAACGCTCATTCCTTTCGCGAATCTTGCGGGCACGCTCCCCACGCTGCTTGGCTTTGCGCTTAGCGCGGGCCTCATCACGGGCATTGAGCTCAGCAGTCGCATCGACCTCGCGAGCGGCGGGACTCAAGAACATGTAACCGATGAGGGCAAGCACAACGCCTACGGTGATGCCGATATCGGCCACGTTAAAGACGGGAAAGTCGATGAAGGTGGTGGCAATAAAATCGGTCACAAAGCCAAAAGCCAGGCGATCGATCGCGTTGCCAATGGCGCCACCCGCGACCATAGCCATGCCCACAACCTCCAAGCGAGCAAGCTGGGGCGTGCGAAGCAAGTACACGGCAATGGCGACAATGACCGCAAGCGCCAGCAAAGCGAACGCAACGCCATGTCCCTCGCCCATGCTAAAGGCAGCACCGATATTACGGACAAACATAAAGTCGATGACACCGGGGATGACGGTCACATGCAAAGCGTCGCCCACGGCACGAACCGCAAGCTTGGTCAGCTGGTCAACAAGCAACACAGCCAGCGCCACCCCACCAGCAACACCCAACCGCCAACGCAAAGGCGGCGTCATATCCCCAGTACGACCCAAAGAAATCCCCTACCCTCAAGAACATCGAATAACGTTTAACGCAAAGCAATATCTTATATTGACCAGCAACGAAATAACCGATGATTCGTTACCGACAGCGAAAACCCGCCAGAGCGAGCAAAGTGCCTTGAAGCAAGGCGGCATAGATCTTTTGATCATGCCGCCGAAGCTGAAAGGCAGATTGCCGCTCTGGCGGGTTTGCAGCGTCAACCGGTTACGCGGTTTGGTAAAACCGCGTAACTACAAAGCGTCGGCGCAGCGCTTGCAGATATGCGCGTGGCCGTTGTACTCGCCGACGGTGGTGCGATAGTTCCAGCAACGGTCGCAGCACTCGCCCTCGGCAGCCTCGATAGCAACGGAAAGCTCCTCGCCCTGGGTCAGCTCAACATCGGAGACGATGTAGAACTCGGCCAGGTCGACGGCCTTGTCGCCGGTCAGCAGCGCGTACATCTCGGCGGGAACGACCGCCATGACGCGGACCTGCTGACTCTTAGTGAAGGTGCCGGCGGAGCGGGCATCCTCAAGGGCCTTGGTCACAGCGCTACGGAGCTCGAGCGAAGCCTCGAGCACACCCTCGAACTCATTGGCCTCGTCGACCGTGATGGGCGACTTGTACCAATCGAGCAGCGCGGCGTACTTCTGGTGATCGACGCAGCCGGCGGGCGCATAGGCCATGGCCTCGTCGACCGTGTAGGACAGGATCGGCTGCAGGTCGCGCATGAGCATCGAGAAGAGCTCGGCAAGCACGGTCTGGGCGCTGCGGCGCTCGAGCGAGCCGGGCTTGTCGCAGTACAGGCGGTCCTTCAGGGCGTCGAGGTACACGTTGGAAAGCTCGGTAACCACGAAGTCGTAAAGCGCACGGTAGGCGCGCGGGAACTCGTAGCTGGCGTAGGCGTCGTCGACCTCGGCCTGGACCTGGGTCAGACGGGCAACCATGAGCTTGTCGAGCGGAAGCAGGTCGGCAAAGGCGACGCCGTCGGTCTCGGGCTCAAACTGGCCCTCGAGCTCGGAGAGCAGGAAGCGCAGCGTGTTGCGGAAACGACGGTAGGCATCGGACGTACGGGCGAGAATCTCGTGGTCGATGGAAACGTCGGAGCTGGTGTCGACGGAGGCAACCCACAGGCGGATGATGTCGGCGCCCATCTCGTCACAGACCTTATTGGGGTCGATGACGTTGCCGAGCGACTTGGACATCTTGCGGCCCTGGCCATCGAGCGTGAAGCCCTGCGAGACGACCGCCTTGTAAGGAGCATGGCCGTTGGCGCCCACCGAAGTGAGCAGCGAGCTCTGGAACCAACCGCGATGCTGGTCGGATCCCTCGAGATACACGTCCGCCGGGTACTCAAGCTCGGGGCGATACTCGCAGACGGCCTTCCAGGAAACGCCGGAGTCCCACCACACATCGAGGATGTCCTTATCGGCCTTGAGGTGATGGCCGCCGCACCTGGGGCAGACGCAAGCCTCGCCCAGGTAGCTCTCGAGAGCGTCAGTGAACCAGGCGTCGGAGCCCTTCTCGTGGAAGAGCTTGATGACGGCGTCGAGCGTGGCGTCGTTCATGACCTTCTCGCCGCAGTCGGCGCAGGTGTAGCTCGGGATAGGCACGCCCCAGTTGCGCTGGCGGCTGATGCACCAGTCAGGGCGTTGCTCGACCATGGCGCCAATGCGGTTGGCGGCATGGGCCGGATACCACTTGACGTTCTCGCGGACCTCCTTGCCAGCCTGCTCACGCAGACCCGTCTTGTCCATCGAGACGAACCACTGGTCGGTAGCACGGAAGAGCACCGGGTGCTTGCAGCGCCAGCAGTGCGGATAGCTGTGCGTGATCTTCTTCTCGAGGACTAGGGTACCGCGCTCGCGCAGGAACTCGATGATGTGCGGGTTGGCCTCATCGGTGTCCATACCGCTGAAGGGGCCACCGGTGCCAAACTCCTCGCCGGTGTAGAACTTGCCGTCGTCATCGACCGGCATGCAGATGTCGGTGATGCCCTCCTTGAGGCAGGCAAAGTAGTCGTCGACGCCGTGGCCGGGCGAGTTGTGGACAATACCGGTACCGTCATCGACACCGACGTAATCGGCCAGCAGCGCCACGCCCTCGACACCGTCGAAGATCGGCTGCTTGTAGTGGATGTGGTGGAAGGTCTCGGCGGGAACCACATAGGGCTTGCCGTCGACCATAACCGGAGTGTACTCCCAGCCAAACTCCTCGCAGCACTTAGGAGCCAGGTCCTCGAGCATGACCTCGGCGCGGCCGTCGTGCTCAACGGCGACGTAGGCGGCGCCGGGCTTGAGGGAAACTGCCTGGTCGGAGGGGATGGTCCACGGCGTGGTCGTCCAGATGATAAAGTCGACCGGGCCGTCGAAGTTCTCGAGACCGGCGGGCTTGGAGGTCATCTCAAAGCGCACGAAGATGGACGGGCTCGTCTCGTCGGAGTACTCGATCTCAGCCTCGGCCAGCGCGGTGTGGCAGTGCTTGCACCAGTGGACGGGCTTGTGGCCGCGATAGATCATGCCCTTGTCGAACATGGCCTTGAAGACCTCAATGTCGGCGGCGTCATGCTGGTGATAGAGCGTCAGATACGGGTTGTCCCAGTCGCCAAGCACGCCCAAGCGACGGAAGCCAGCCTTCTGGAGCTCAATGTTCTCGACAGCGAACTTGTTGCAAAGCTCGCGGATCTTAGCCGTGGAGGTCTGGTTGAACTTCTCGGTGCCGAGCTTCTCCTCGACCTTATGTTCGATCGGCTGACCGTGGCAGTCCCAACCGGGAACATAGGGAACCTCATAGCCCTGCATCATCCAGTAACGGTTGATCATGTCCTTGGAGATCTTGTTCATGGCGTGGCCGATGTGGATCGGGCCGTTGGCGTACGGAGGGCCGTCGTGCAGCACGAACTTCTTGTGACCCTCGTTCTTCTTTAGAACTTGCTCGTAGACCTTGTTGTCCTGCCAGTCCTTGAGTCGCTTTGGCTCGGACTTGGAAAGACCGGCACGCATGGGAAATCCGGTCTTGGGCAGATTCATCGTCTGCTTGTACTCGTTTGCCACGGTACCCCTTTCATGTCGTGGGCGCGCACGCCCGTTGGGCACCAAAAAAAGCGCCCGTCCCTGCAAGCTGGGACGAAGCGCCACAAAACGGGCTGCACGCCCGCAAAAGCTCTTCGCTTAACCACCCAGCTTAGATGCCCTCGCCCGCGTATTCGCGCGCTCGCATCCGTTACTCGGCTGGCCTATATCGACGACCATCTCGGCGATGTCTACTAAGACGAACCTCGCGGCACGTCCGTTGGGACCGCAGCTCCGGGGTGATTTTCATCGGTCGCATGCACGGGTTCTCAGCGCTCCCCGCTCTCTGTAGCATGCGGACGGCCGACTACTCGTCCCCATCAACGCTTATGCGGAGTATGCTAGCACGTTCCGCGCCGGTGAAAAACCCTCAACACTGGTTTTATACGTTCGAAATTTCTCGCGGCTGTGGACCTTCTCTTGGAGCAAAATACCTGAAAGCACTTTATCGAACGAAAGAAGGTTGCTATGCGCACGATTGGAATGAGCGACTACACCGTTGGCGAGGATTGTTTTACCGAGTTGCCCGCCGCACTGGCAGAGTACGGAGCGACCAAGGTCGCCATCATCGGCGGCAAGCGAGCCCTGGCTGCGGCGCTGCCGGGCATCGAGGCTGCGCTGGCAGGCACCGACGTCGAGATTCTGGAGACGCGCGTCTACGGCACCAACAGCACGCGCGCCAATATCGCCAAGGTCGTGAACTCCCCCGCTTGCCAGCAGGCAGACGTGCTTATCGCCTGTGGCGGCGGCAAGGCACTCGACACCGTGAAGACCGCAGCCATCGAGCTCAAGAAGATCGTCTTCACCGTCCCGACGATCTGTTCCAACTGCTCGGCCGCGACCGCCATTGCCGTCGTGTACAACGACGACGGCTCGCTCGAGGGATATTCGTACCCCAACCGACCTGCGCATATCTTCATCAACCCCAAGATTATCGCCGAAGCTCCGGCGGAGTACTTCTGGGCCGGCGTGGGCGATGCCCTGTCCAAGCAGCCCGAGGTCGAATACGCCACGAGCGCCGGTAATTTGGAGCATACCGCCGGTCTTGGCCTGGCACTCGCCCACACCTGCTCCGAGCCGCTGTTTACCTATGGCGTCCAGGGTCTTGAGGACGTGCGCCAGGACCTGTCGAGCGAGGCCGTCAAGCAAATCGCACTCGATATCGTGGTCAATACGGGCTATGTCTCGAACCTGACGAACCAGAACGATTACTACTACAACTCGAGCGTGGCGCACGCATTCTACAACGCCACATGCAACATTCCGCGCGAGGGCACCTACCTGCACGGCGAAGTCGTGAGCCTGGGCGTGCTCGTGCTGTTCGCCTATACGGGCGATACCGAGAACCTTGAGCACTACGCGGCCTTTAACAAGCAGATGGGCCTGCCCGTGACGCTTGAGCAGGTCGGGCTTTCCGAGTCCGATATCCCGGCCCTGTGCGAGTACGCGCACGCCACCAACGAGTGGAAGCAGGGCAACCCCGAGCCCTTCACCGACGAAAAGTTCGCCGCCGCCATCAAGGCCGCAAACGCCTACGGCCACACGCTCTAGGCCTAGTCCAAAACCACCACAAGGGAGCAGCACCTTTGTGGTGGTTTTTTATTGCTCCAGCATGCTGGGGTCGAACTCGCTAGCCGGGATCACGCGATAACCGTGGCGGAGCAGTAAATCAACGAAGACGCCGTTGCCCGCCGTAAGGGTGCCGCTGAATGTTCCGTCGTAGATGCGACCCGCGCCGCACGAGGGACTACGGTCCTGCAGGATGCACGCGGCGATCTCTTCCGGCCCGCCCGCCTGCTCGCACATATCGAGCGCTCGTTGGGCACCCAGGCGAAATTCGCGATCGACCGAGATGCCCTCGCAGGTACGGACCTCGCCGTCCACGATCTCGGACGGCTTGCGCGGTGTGGGCAGGCCGCCAAAGACCTCAGGGCACACCAAGAGGACCTCGGTCCCCGTACGTTCGCAGGCCTCGACCAACGCGCGGTGGTAGTTGTCGAGCCCGTTATACTTGCAGCTCTCGCCCATCAAGCAGGCACTTACCACGATCTTCATATACAACTCTCCCCACGCAAAACGCCCCATTTGAGATAAACACTCAAATGGGGCGATTGACACTGCGCAACCAGTATTACTGCTGCTTTGGCATCAGCGGATTCTCGCGCGTGAGGAGATTCATGAACTCCTCGCCCGTGATCGTCTCCTTCTTGTACAGATAACGAGCCAGCTCGTGGAGCTTGAACTTGTTCTCCTTCAGGATCTGCAGGGCGCGGTCGTGCGCATCCTCGATCAGCTTGGCGACAATCGCGTCCACGCGCTCGGCCGTACCGGGGGCGCAGGTGAGCGACGTGTCCTGGTTAAGGTACGCATTCTGAACGGTACCGAGTGCCATCATGCCAAACTCATCGGACATACCAAAGCGCGTCACCATGTTACGGGCGAGCTTGGTGGCCTGCTCGATATCGTTGGCGGCGCCGGTCGTCATCTCACCAAAGATGAGCTCCTCGGCTGCACGGCCACCGCAATAGACGGCGAGCTTGTCCAGGACCTCCTGGCGCGTGGTCAGGAAGCGCTCATCCTCCTCGACCTGCATGGTGTAGCCCAGAGCACCGCTCGTGCGCGGCACGATGGTGATCTTCGTGACCGGTGCAGAGCCCTTCTGGCGGGCGGCAACGATGGCATGGCCGATCTCGTGGTAAGAAACAACCTGCTTCTCGTGGTCGGACAGCACCGTGGACTTACGCTGCTGGCCGGCGATGACGACCTCCACCGACTCCTCAAAATCGTCCTGCGTAGCGCGCTTGCGGCCCTCACGGACGGCACGCAGGGCGCCCTCGTTGATGATATTGGCCAGGTCAGCGCCCGAGGCACCGGGCGTGGCGCGGGCAATCGCGGTCAGGTCGATCGGCGGCTGCGTCTTCACGCTCTTGGCATGCAGCTCGAGAATGTTCTTGCGGCCGGTCAGATCGGGCAGCTCAACGGGAATGCGGCGGTCAAAACGACCGGGGCGCAGCAGGGCCGGATCGAGGCTGTCGGGACGGTTGGTGGCAGCGAGGACAACGATACCCTTGTGGTTATCGAAGCCATCCATCTCGGTCAGCAACTGATTGAGCGTCTGCTCGCGCTCGTCGTTGCCGCTAAAGCCGCCGCCGTCACGCTTTTTGCCGATGGTATCGATCTCGTCGATAAACACAATGCACGGGGCCTTTTCCTTGGCCTGCTTAAACAGGTCGCGCACCTTGGAAGCACCCATGCCCACGAACATCTCCACGAACTCCGAGCCGGAGATCGAGAAGAAGGGCACATTGGACTCACCGGCCACAGCTTTTGCCAGCATGGTCTTGCCGGTGCCCGGAGGGCCGACGAGAAGGATGCCCTTGGGCATGGAAGCGCCGATCTCCTCGTATTTCTTAGGGTCGTGCAGATAATCGACGATCTCCTGTAAGTTCTCTTTGGCCTCATCCTCGCCGGCCACATCCGCAAAGCGGATGCCGTGGGTGGATTGGACGTAGACCTTGGCGTTGGACTTGCCCACGCCGCCGAACATCATCGAGTTCGCGCCGCCGGCCTTCTCCATCAGCTTCCGGTTCATGACATTGCCCAGCCAGACGAAGAGGACGATGGGCAGCACGAAGCTCAGCAGAAAGCTCATCAGCGGCGAGGCCTGCTCGACGATCTCACTGGAAAACTGCGCGCCTGCGTCGTAAAGGCGCTGGGTCAGGTCGGGGTCGTTCATAAGGCCCGTCTTGTAGACCTGCGTTTCGTCTTTATCGGTAAAAAGGATCTGGTTGGATTCCACATCCACCCGGCCAATGTCCTTCTCCTCGGTCATGGACATGAATGTGCCGTAGTCCACTTCCTTGATCTGCCGTTCGTTCATCCACGGCACGAGCACGAAGTTGAGCAGCATCAGCACCAGCAGCACGATGGCGTAATAGATGGCCAGCGGCTTTTTGGGGGTCTTGACTTCTTTCATGGGGTTCCCTCCTCGCCCTCTCCGTCTGCTTTGCAGCCACCTCTCCCATAGGGAGAGGCACTGGCGTGCCGGGCAGGCTGAAGCGGGACGACCAAAGCTTATGATCTCGGAAACGGCAGTGCCCTGCAGTTCCCTGTGAGTGTAATAGTAGCATACCACGACGCCATTTAAGAAACCAGCGTTTCGAGGGTAACTTTGCAAAAACTTCGCAGATTCTTAACAAAGAAGCCCGCCGGATGCATTTTCCATCCGGCGGGCTTCCCCTGCCTTTTATCGCCCTGCGGTTTCCCGGAGGATGAGATTCAGCTTTCGGCCTTCAGCACCGTCGGCTCAGCGGGCGGCGGCGTGAGAGTGGAGTGGGCCAGCACGAAGGCAGCGGCCCGGCTGGACGCGATGCGCTGCGCGGCGCGGCGGCGGTCGTTTGAGGGGAAGGTGTGTTCCCCGTCCCGCTTGTCGTCCCAGTGGGCCAGTTCTTCCTCCACCTCGGCCTCCGTGGGCCAGAGCTGCTCTCGCTGCGCCACCAGCAGCAGGCCCATCCGGCTGCGCAGCTTGCGCTCCGCCTCGGTGTGGAGCCATGCGCGGAACTCCTCTACGGTCTGGCCCTGCACCTTCAGATACTGGTCGAAGTTGATGCCGTTGGCCTGCATCCGCAGGTTGAACTGACGCTGTTCGGCAAAGTAGTTGCCCGCCACGAGCTGCTTGGGCAGCGGGCCTGTGACCTGTGTGCCCAGCTGGGCGATGAGGGCCTGTTCGGCCACGGCGCGGGCCTGCTGGCAGCGCTGGGCGTAGATCTCCTGTGTCACTCTGGCCCGGAGTTCCCGCCTGCCCTCGGCATCGGCGGCACGGTCCTCGTCGCCGTGATTTCGGTTGATCTCCAATTCGATGGTCAGTTCCCGGATGGGCCGGGGCTGGATGGGCTGGACAAAGCCGGTGTATTTCCCCAACTCCAGCGGCGGCAGACAAAAGAACTGCGCCCCCACCCGGAATCCCTCGGCCCGGTTCACCGCCAGAAGCTCAAAATCCGGGTCGGTGACGGGCTGCAAATCGTTTTCTTTCATCAGCTGGGCGAACAGAGGCGAGAAGCCCTCCAGAATCGCCCGATTGACCGCCGCCGTCAGCAGGTCATCCTCGTCCTGCGGGGCGTCCGGGGCCGCCTTTTCGGCCTGCACCGCCGCTTCCAGCTCTTCCGCTGCGGCGGAAAAGACCACCCGGCAGTCACCGGGTTCTGCCATGCCAAAATGTTCGAGTTTCATTTTCTTCTTCCCCCTCTCAGCGGACGATGCCGGCCATCAGCACCAGCAGCACGATGCCCAGCACCACATACAGCACCTCTGCACCCAGGACGGACTTGTCGCCCTCGACGTACATCTCGGCGGGGTCGTCGGGGTTATAATAAAGGGTGACGACAGCTCCCTGTGCAAGCTCTCTGCCCTTGGCAGACTTGGGGTAATGGAGGCGGTGGGTGCCGCCAGCAGTGGTGAACTCCAACAGATAGGCTTCGCCGTCCCGGCTCCGGACGGTGCCTGCCACAGCGGCCTCGACCTTTTCGCCCCTGGTCATGAGCTTGCGGCGTCTCGACCAGCTCCGCCATGCCATGTAGAACATGATGCCTGCACCGATGAGAAAGATAATGATGTTGAACATTCGCAGTTTCCCTCTTCCGTAAATAGTCCCGCCGGGCCGCTGCCCCGCAGGGGTAATATTTATTGTATCATACTCCGCCGGATTTTTCGCCCCATTCGGCCTATACGGAATGCAACAATTTTCGCAAAAAAATTTGTCGCACTATTTTTGCAGAAAACGCTTGACTTTCTTTGCACCTGTGGTATAATAAGTATCGTTCCGAGCCGAACGGCAGCGAACAAAACAGAATATGCGGATATGGCGGAA
>UROA01000035.1 GCA_900549355.1 uncultured Collinsella sp.
GATGCGACACTTGAAGTGTCCATCCTCGCAGTATCCGGTTCTCAAGGTGCACGCCTGCGCTGGTTCCCGGTTCGACCGGGCCGCGCGGCAAGGAGATATATTGCCAGACCGCAAAGCTCTGTGGGACGTCAATTCCACTCTTCACAAGTCCTACACAACATATTGCTTTCTATAGGTAATAGAAAGACTGGTGCGGATCTTCCGCACGTATCAGATGATGACCCTTTGGTTCAGGAATATATAGAGATCGGTCACCTGTAAGTGTTTATCTACCCGCGCTTTTAGCAATGTAAACCGCGCTTCAGATAAAAAGAGGGAGCGCCGCGCACAACGCGACACTCCCCTAGCGATTCAAGAGAATCTATTAGGCCTCGAGAGCCTTCTTGGCGATGGTAGCCAGCTCGTTGAAGGACTCGATGTCCTCGTAAGCCATCTGAGCCAGGACCTTGCGGTCGAGCTCGATGCCGGCAACCTTCAGGCCGTGCATGAACTGAGAGTAAGAGATGTCGTTCAGACGAGCAGCAGCGTTGATACGAGTGATCCAGAGAGAACGGATCTCGCGCTTCTTGTTGCGGCGATCACGATACTGATACTGCAGAGAGTGCTGGACCTGCTCTTTAGCATGCTTGTAAGTACGCGAAGCGGCACCGTAGTAACCCTTCGCACGGTGCATAACGGTACGGCGCTTCTTCTTGGCGGCAACAGCGCGCTTAATACGTGCCATGTTCTATCAACTCCTAGACGGTAAAACGAAAAACGGGAACGCGAACTTAGGCGAGACGCGACTTGATGACCTTGCGGTCGGCAGCGGCGATCTCGGTCTCCTGACGGAAGCCACGCTTACGCTTGGTGGACTTCTTGCTCAGGATGTGGCTCTTGAAAGCCTTGGCGCGCATAAGCTTGCCGGTACCAGTCTTGCGGAAACGCTTCTTGGTGCCGCTGTGGGACTTCATCTTAGGCATGAAATACTCCTTAATCGGTTACAGAACACTAGTTATTTGGTATCGCTTGCCGCTTTATCCTCATCGAAGGCGCCCTTAATCGGGGCGAGCAGCATAAGCATGTTACGGCCTTCCATCTTAGGCTTGGACTCGACCGTAGCGTAAGGCTTGAGATCCTCGGCGAGACGCTCGAGAACGTTAAGGCCCTGCTCCGGGTGAGCCATCTCACGGCCGCGGAACATGATGGTGATCTTAACGCGTGCGCCCTTCTTGAGGAAACGCAGAACGTGGCCCTTCTTGGTCTCGTAGTCGCCAACGTCGATCTTGGGTCGGAACTTCATTTCCTTGACCTCGACCTTGGACTGGTTCTTACGAGCAGCCTTGGCCTTCATGGCCTGCTGGTACTTGAACTTACCGTAGTCCATGACCTTGCAGACCGGCGGCTCCGCGTTGGGAGCGATCTCGACCAGGTCGAGACCCTGATCGTCGGCGACACGCTGGGCATCGCGGATGGCGAACAGGCCGAGCTGAGAGCCATCGACGCCAATCAAACGGCACGAAGATGCAGTAATCTCGTCGTTGATGCGGGTGTCATCAGACTTAGCTATTTTCCCTACCTCCATTCATAAAAAAATAACCCGGCGCTTCTCAGCAACCAGGTCGTACACATAGAAATCCTCGATTTGAGGAAGGGAATCTAAGTTGTATGACCAGTCAGCTGCTCATTGGCGCCAAAAGGTGAGAACCCTCGGGTTCCTCTTTAGGGCATTGCGGGAACAACGCCTTGCGAATAATAACACGTACAGCGCGTTATCACATTACGTACACGAAAAAGGGGCCTTGACCCCCTTGAACGCTCGCTTGCATGTATGGTGCCCGAGGCGAGACTCGAACTCGCACGTTGTTGCCAACGGTGGATTTTGAGTCCACTGCGTCTGCCAATTCCGCCACTCGGGCACGTAATGCGTGAGTTAGTTTATCACAGCTTTCTACCGATTAGTCCGAAAATGGAACTTCGAGCATTTCGATGAGTTCGACCGTGCGTAGCATCTCGCGCTGACGGCATCCGCGACCGTCGACCGAAGCCTCACCCATCTGGTTATCGTAAGGGTCCTCGCGCATGCCGTCGAAAGAGGGCTCAAACTCTGCCTGGAATCGATTGTTGGCCACCATACGCCATGGGTCGAGATTGCCAAAGTAGTGACGGCGGCGCCACTCCTCCCCCATCCTGCGAGCAGAAGATCCAAATGACACGTCGGCGTTGAGCCAACCGGTCTGCGGCGTATAGAACTCTGCCCAGTCGTGCGACCCCACCGAATCGGGCGCAACGTAGAGGCCGCTCTGCCAACGGGCAGGCACGCCCGCGATACGGCACATGGTGATAAACGTGAGCGCCATAACGCCGCAATCGCCGCGGAGCGAATGCGCGCAGTCATCGGCAATAGATCCCAAAAGCAAGTACGGCGGCTGATAGCGATAGTCGATATACTGCGTCAGGTAATCATAGATAGCACGGGCGCGATCGAGCGGATCCTCGAGTCCGCCAACAACGCTGGCCGTCAGCTGCTGCAGATACGGCGTAAATGCAATGTGCGGACGGTCCTCGGAAATATCCTCGGGCAGAGGCGCGTCCATACGCGGATGAACCGGAAGTGTGCCACCGTAGACATCACAATAAGCAGCATCGATGTGATAACGATAAGTCACCGAGAATGAGCGCTCACTCGAAGAAGACCACGAGGCGGTACGCGCCGAAGCGTTCGCGGGAGCAACAGCACCCTCCGGCGTCATGTCGAGAATCTCGACCTGAGACTGTTGGCGGCAGGTGGCGGCTACGGGAAGCCAAGCGCGAACGGTCTCCCCCTCTAGAGCGCCGGGGACAGACAAGGACGCCTTAAGCGTAATAACGCGAGTCAATCCGTTTTGTGACTCCATCTCCTTGAGCATCTCGTTGCGCAGTGCAATTCCGTCCGTAGGATCGGAACGCATGCCGGGAACCTCTTTGGGATATACGCGAAGCGAATCGAGGAAGTTGTCGAGAACGAACAGCTCGCCATCGATAAAGCGCCAGTCAATACGCTTACGGTCAATCAGATCGTCAAACTGCTCCTCGGTAAACTCAGGCCACTCCTCGCGAATCATCGCAATAGCCCGATCGCGCGACACCGAAAAATGAAGCGGCGTCTCAAGCATGCGATACCGCTCGGCACGAACGCAGGCAGCAAGCGAGGGATCGGGATTCTGCCCCAAAAGACGATCACAAGCCGCAACAGCCTGCGTCAAATATCCGGCATCCTTGAGACGAAGAATCTCGGGCGGCAGTCCAATATCGAGATGACGGAAATCATCACAGCAAACATCAACAGAGCAACCAACAGGACCCTCGTCAATGACCTTCCCATCCGAAGGCAGCACATTAATAACAGCCATACCAAACTCCAAGTCATTAGAACTCTTGAAGCCCATTGTAGCGAGATAAAAAAGAAAGCCCCAATAAAGGAACCCTCAACACCGATAAACGGTACCTCTAAAAATGAATTCAGCCCAGTAACCCTGTAGCGAGTTAACGAAGGAGGCCCCGTTCACCCGAAGCTTTTCCCATTGCGCGACTTCTGGCGAAGCCAGTAGCCATCTTAATTCAGACTCGTAACCCTGCGGCGTTAAACGAAGGAAGCCCCGTCCCCCGGAACTGTTTCCTTGGCGCGACTTCTGGCGAAGTCAGGTGAGCGTAAAGGAAACAGTGTAGGGGGACGGGGCTTCCGACGGGAAGTTTAGCGACGCTTACGCCTTGTTGACGGAGCCAAACTCCTCCATGAGCTCCTTGGTGCGGGCAACGATGTTGTCGCGACCAGGCTTGAGGAGCTTGCGGGGGTCAAAGCCCTTGCCCTGCTGATCCTTACCGGCCTCGATGTACTCGCGAACACCCTTGGCGAAGACGAGCTGCAGATCGGTGTTGACGTTGATCTTGGAGATACCCAGGGAGATGGCCTTCTTGATCTGATCCTCGGGGATGCCGGTGCCGCCGTGCAGGACGAGGGGCAGGTCGCCGGTCTGAGCCTTGATCTCGCCCAGGCGCTCGAAGGAAAGGCCAGCCCAGTCGGCAGGGTACACGCCGTGGATGTTGCCGATACCGCAGGCGAGGAAGTCGACGCCCAGGTCAGCAATCTGCTTGCACTCAGCAGGATCAGCGAGCTCGCCGCTGGAGGTCACGCCGTCCTCGGTGCCGCCGATGCCGCCGACCTCGGCCTCGATGGACATGCCCTTGGAGTGGGCAAGCTCAACGAGCTCCTTGGTGCGGTCGAGGTTAAGCTGGAAGGTCTCCTCGTGAGAGCCGTCATACATGATGGACGTAAAGCCGGCCTCGATGCACTTGAAGCAGTCCTCGTAAGAACCGTGATCGAGGTGAAGGGCGACGGGAACGGTAACGCCCGTGGCCTCGACGGCAGCCTTGACCATGTCGGCGCAGACCTTGAAACCGCCCATCCACTTAGCGGCACCAGCGGTGCACTGAAGGATCAGCGGAGACTTGGCCTCCTCGGCGGCCTGGAGAATAGCCAGGGTCCACTCGAGGTTGTTGGTGTTGAAGGCACCGAGACCGTACTTGCCGGCCTCGGCCTTCTTGAGCATGTCTGCTGCGTTGACGAGCATAAAAGAAACCTCCTGTAAGGTTGCTCCGATAACGCCTGAGATTTTACCACGACATACCCGAGCATAAACGTTCGTTTGCTCACGAATACCATCCGATTGGACAAATTTTGACCGTTTGCCCCACAGAATCGACCCACTGGGGAAAATAGCTTGACGATTGAGTGGTCTTCGTGGTTCGAAAGACGGCTTCGAGCCTACATCTGCATAAACGGGTTCTGCATAAGTTCGCGCGCCATCGTGGTCGAACCGCCATGGCCCGTCAAGCAAACGGTATCGGGCGGAAGCGTCTTGGCAAGTTTGGAAAGCGAGCGCATAATCGCCGCCTCGTCACCGCCGGAAAGATCGGTACGACCGTGGCTGCCCGGGAAAAGCGTGTCGCCCACAAAGGCGATGTTCCCCTGCTCGGTCGCGGCGAACAGGACAATGCCGCCCGGCGTATGCCCCGGCGTCTCGATCACCTGCAGGCAGACGTCGCCCACCTCGATTGTATCGCCCTCGGCAAGCAAGCGCGTCGGCTCACCCGGATCGGGCGTCTCGATGTCCCACATGGCGCGCTGCTCCTCGATATTTGCGCGAGGTACCGTCACGTCCTTAGCGCACAACTCATATAGTGCGCTGTCACCAACGACAGCTCGAACCCCGGCAACCCCGCCAACATGGTCGGCATGACCGTGCGTGCAGACAGAGCCGAGTACGCGCACCTCGGGATGCGCGGTGTGGATATGCTCCACAAGACGCTCGCCCTCCCACGCCGGATCGACGATTAAGCACTCGTCATTCGAAATCACGGCGTAGCTGTTGGTCTGAATCGGGCCGTTGACGAGCGCCTCAATCGAAGCCGCGCCTCGGGGTGTCAGGTCCAAAGTCATATCGCCCATGCGCATACCCTCCTTCTAAAATACGTTCGAGGCACCAAACGATGCCTCGAACGTAACCAATATCTATGATGCTGAGAGGCTCTCGCACCTACACACGGCGCTTGAGTTGCGCTCCGCCCTCGCCGGGCATAAGACGGCGAGCGTCGTAGACCGAATCGACACTGCTGATGGAAGCCAGCAGCGGATCCAGGCCGCTCGCATCCGAAATTTCGACCATAAAGCGCAGGGTTGCAATACCCTCGCGGTTGGTCGACGTGGCGGCGGAAAGGATATTGCCGCCCGCATCGCCAATGGCAATGGTGACATCCTTGAGCAGGCCCATGCGGTCCAGGCACTCGACCACGATCTCGACCTGGAAGAGGGTATCGGCAGCGCCGTCCCACTCCACATCAATCATGCGCTCGGGATGTTCCATAAGACCCTTGACGTTAGGGCAGTTGGCGCGATGCACCGAAACGCCACGACCACGCGTGATGAAGCCGACGATGTCGTCGCCCGTCACGGGGTTGCAGCAATGAGCCAGACGGACCAGCAGGCCGCTGTTGCTCTCGCCCTTGACGATAATGCCGTTACTGGCGCTCTTGCCGCGCTTTTGCGGCTTGCGGTTGGAGCCGCGAGCGGGCTGCTTCACGACCTCGGCGATAGCCTCGGCCTTGGTGAGCTGTTCCTCGGGCTTGGGGTCCAAGATTTGCTCGACCTTATTGCCCACAGCGCGCGGGGCAACCTTGCCGGCGCCGACGGCGGCAAACAGGTCCTCGAGCTGCTTGAAGTTAAACTGCTCCGCCACGGCGTTGAGCGCACGCGTCGAACGCGGCGTAGAAATGCCATAGCCACGCTTACGCAGGTCCTTGGCCAGCATATCGCGACCAGCAGCAGCGTCGTCGTCCTTGGTCGCAGCGGCAAAATAGCGGCGGATCTTTGACTTGGCGGAAGGTGTCTTAACGATCTTGAGCCAATCACGCGACGGCTTGGAACTCTTGTTGGTCAGGATCTCGACACGGTCACCCGTCTTAATCTCGTGCGTGAGCGGAGCCACCGCACCGTTGATTTTGGCGCCGACGCAATGGTTTCCCACCTCGGTGTGAACGGCATAGGCAAAGTCGAGCGGCGTGGATCCGGCACGAAGCGCCATGACCTCGCCTTTGGGCGTGAAGACAAAGATCTCCTGATCGAACAGATCGACCTTCAGCGAGTGCAGGTATTCCTTGGCATCGGTGATCTCGTCGGAAGCCGCCCAATCGAGCGAATGCTTGAGCCAGTTGATCTGGTCGTCCAAACGTTGAGCGTCATTGGTCTTGGAAGCAGACGATCCGCCCGACTTCTTGTATAGCCAGTGGGCGGCAATGCCGTACTCGGCCTGCTCATGCATCTCGTAGGTTCGAATCTGAATCTCGAGCGGACGAGCCGTGGGGCCGATGACCGTCGTGTGGAGCGACTGGTAGTTATTGACCTTGGGCATGGCGATATAGTCTTTAAAGCGACCGGGCATGGGGTGCCACAGCGTATGCACCGCGCCGAGCGTGGAGTAGCAATCGCGCACCGAATGCGTGATGACACGCAGTGCCACCAGGTCGTAGATCTCGGAGAATTCCTTGCCCTTGCGCTTCATCTTTTGGTAGATGGACCAATAGTGCTTGGAACGGCCGTTAATCTGGAAGTCCTCCAGGCCAATGCGGTTGAGTTCGTCGGTGAGTGTCTTGATGGTCTCGGCCAGATAGCGCTCACGGACCTCGCGCGACTCCGCCACCATGCGCGCGATGCGCTGGTAGGCGTCGGGTTCAAGGTAGAAGAAGGACAGGTCCTCGAGCTCCCATTTAATGGAGCTCATGCCCAGACGGTCGGCCAGGGGCGCATACACGTCCATGGTCTCGCGAGCCTTAAACAGGCGACGATCCTCGCGCAGGGCTGCCAGCGTTCGCATGTTGTGCAGACGGTCGGCAAGTTTAACGATGATGACGCGAATGTCCTTGGACATGGCAAGGAACATCTTGCGCAGCGTGAGCGCCTGCTTCTCGTCCATGCTGTCGACTTCGATGTTGGTGAGCTTGGTCACGCCATCGACGAGCTCGGCCACCGTATCGCCAAACAGGCCGGAAACATCGGCGAGCGAGGTCTCGGTATCCTCGACGGTATCGTGCAGCAGCGCGGCGCACACCACATCGCAGTCCATCTTGAGATCGGCCAAAATGATGGCAACCTCGACGGGATGGTTAATGTACATCTCGCCCGAGCGGCGCTTTTGGTTGCAGTGCTTCTCGGCGGCAAAGCAGTAGGCTTGCTCCACCTTAGAAAAGTCGTCCTCATTCATATATTTGAGGCACAGGCGCTCCAGCTTGTCGTAGCTGTCCGCCATAATCTCGGGCGGCAGCTCATCGGCATGCTTATAGTGCTCCATCTCCGAAAACGGCTGGAGGGTGGAATCATGGGCGGTACGGGCTGCGGCATCCATCGAGGTCCCCTTCCCCTAGGCCCGCGGTACGATCGGGCGGTTAACTTTGGCTAGCATATCAGAAGCGCACGAATCGAGCGCCCAGCTCCGGAAAGCCGAAAACTCCATGCGCGAGCGCAAGCCCTCCAAATAGCGAATTGACCTACTCAATTGCACGCGGCCGGGGTTTTCGGCCATCGCGATGCGACGGGTGTCGTCAAACCCCGAAACGCGACAAAAACCAAGCTCTTCGAAGATTCCCAGGCCGCTTTCCACCGAACGCTCGTCGACCGGCGTGCGAGCATCGATGGCAAGGCACATCTGCGCGATGTCGATATCGCTCGCGCTAAAGGAATCGTCCCCGGTTTTGCCGCGGTTGGAGCGCCACATGGTCTGCAGTGCGCGATAGAGCGTGACGAGCTCGTCGCGCTCGGGCGCATAGCAGTCGAGCAGGCGCTCGTTAATGCGGGCGTCGCGCGACGAATAGAGCAGATGGATCACGGCGGGCTGGCCATCGCGACCGGCGCGGCCGCTCATCTGGTTAAACTCAATGCCGCCAAACGGCATGTGATAGAGCACGACATGGCGGATATCGGGCAGGTTGACGCCCTCGCCAAAGGCAGATGTCGAGACGATGCAGCTGAGGCTGCCGTCTCGGAAAGCTTCCTCCACGCGACGGCGATCGGAACGCGCAAGCCCCGCGTTATAGAACGCGATATGGGTTGCGCAATCGGGCACACGCTTGCGCAACGTCTTGGCGAGCGCCACGGACTGGTCGCGCGAATTGACGTAGATGACGGTCTTTTCCCCCGTCGCCACAATCGACACCAAACGGTTCTCGCGACTTGCAAGATCACGGTCGTCCTCGAGCTGCAGGTTCTCGCGCACCGTCTCGTCGACCACCGTGCGAGTGATCGGCAGCATGCGGGCAAGCTCGGCCACGACCGGAGCCGTCGCGGTGGCCGTCGCAGCCATAACGACCGGGTCGCCCAGGGCTTTGAGGATATCGGGCATGTCGAGATAGGCGCTGCGGTCGCCGCCCTTGGCAAGACCGGCATGATGCGCCTCATCGATAACGACAAAGCCGATGCGGCCCGAACGCGCGAAGCGGTCACGGTGGATAGATAGGAACTCGGGCGTCGTGAGCACGATACCGGTGCGGCCCGAAGCTAGGCCGGCGAACACGTCATCGCGTGCGGCCTCCACGGTCTCGCCGGTCAGCACGCCAACGCCAATGCCAAGCGATGCCATCGTCGACGAGAGGTGATAGGCCTGGTCGGCAACGAGCGCACGCAGCGGATAGACAAAGATGCTCGCACGCCCGCGAAGGACCGCCTCGCGCGCGGCATGCACATGGAAGATGAGCGACTTGCCGCGGCCCGTTCCCATAACCGCCAAGACACTCTGGTGATCGGCCAAGGCGTCGAGCGCCTCAACCTGCGCGCGGTGCGGCTGGTTCGATCCGATAAAGCTATGGATAAGCGAGCGCGTGAGCTCGGTATAGGAAAGCTGGGCGAGCGTCTCGCGCTTGCGCGACTCCAAGCGCAGGCCGGAATCCGCCGGCTGCACGCCACGACGAAGCTCGCATGCCGGATCGTCGACGCTGGGCAGCGTGGTATCGCGGACCAGAACATCCTTGACCATGAGCTTGGGCTTCACACGACCCTGCCAATGCTCGGCAACGGCCTCGAACACCAAGTCGACAGCGCTATCGCAGTTGATGAGCTTATCGATTTGCGGCACGCGGAACATAATGGCCGGCACACTCGCGGCGCCATCGGTCGCCACAAAGCGCATGTGCTCGCCGGTCTTACCCACCACGGCGCGATCACACATCGTCACGCCCTCGGCAGCCAGCAGCGGCACCTTATTACCCTGGCCAAACGGCTCAAGGCGGGAAATCTGCTCGATGGTCTCGATATTCAATTCGGAAAGGTCGACCGTGGCGGCAACCTCGTCGGTGTCCTCAAAGTCCTCGGCGGGAAGCTCGGACAACACGGCGGAAAGGCGACGGCGGAACTCGTCGAGCTTGGATGCCTCGATAGTCACACCCACCGCACCGGCATGTCCGCCGCGACGAATCATCAGGTCGGAACAGCGCTCGATGGCGTCAAACAGGTTAACTTTGCCCACCGAGCGACCAGAGCCGCGCGCGATACCGTCCTCGATCGAGAACAGCAGCGCCGGCACGTGGTAGCGGTTGGTCAGACGGCTTGCCACGATGCCCTTGACGCCCTCGTGCCAGCCTTCGCCGCCCACGACGATCGCGCGTCCGCCGTCATAGGTCTCCTCGACCTTTGCCATGGCATCGCGCGTGAGCTCCGCCTCGATCTCACGGCGCTGGCGATTGATTTCCTCGAGCTCAGCCGCCAGTGCGCTTGCTTCGATGGGATCGCGGGCAAGCAGCAGGTCGAGCGCCAGCTTGGGATCGGCCATGCGACCGGCAGCGTTTAAGCGGGGAATGAGCGAGAATGACAGGCCATCCGCCGTAATGCTCGAAAGGTCCGCCTTGGCGAGCGCGGCAAGCGCGATATAGCCGGGGCGAGCGGTTACGCGCATCTGCTGGATGCCCTCGGCAACCAGCGCGCGGTTCTCGGGCGTGAGCGGCATCATGTCGGACACGGTGCCCAGCGCCGCGACCTCGATTAGCGAACGCCAATACGACGGCTTGCCCAGGCGCTCACCCAGGACTTGCACCAGCTTGAGCGCCACACCAGCACCGGCAAGCTCACGCGAGGGGCCCTCGTCCTCGAGCTTGGGGTCAGTCAGGGGCACACCCTGCGGCACCTGGTCGGAGGGCTCGTGATGGTCCGTGACCACCAAATCGATCCCCAGGCTCTCCAGATAGGAAACCTCTTCCTTGGCGGCAATGCCGTTATCGACGGTTACGATCAGCTGGGGGCGAGCGAGCTCGTTAACGCGGTCGAGCGCCGCGCGCGAAAGACCGTAGCCCTCATCAAAGCGATGCGGAATAAACGGCGTGACATCGGCGCCAAACGTGCGCAGCGCCTCGGTCAACAGGCAGGTCGACGTAATACCGTCAACGTCAAAATCGCCAAAGACTGCAATGTGCTCGTGGTTGCGAATAGCACGCTCGACGCGGTCGGCGACGACCGACATGCCCGGGATAATGAGTGGGTCGGCCCAGTCGCGATCGAGCGAAGGCGTCAAAAACAATTGGCCCTCTTTGATGGAGCCAATGCCGTGCGCGACCATAATGCGCGCCACCAGCCCAGGAATGCCCAGACCAGCCGAAAGCTCCTTTTCGAGCTCGGGGTTTTGCTGAGCGACCGCCCAGCGATGCGTCGTCTTAAGCGATGACATAGGCACCCACCCCCGATAGGGGCAGGTCGCCGCGATACCTCTCACGGTTCATAGCGATGAGTCCTCTGTGTATGCCCACTTCGGCAGGCAGATCTGTTGAACGGATTTATTATACCGTGCGGCGCGGACGCAAATCGCCGCAGCACGCCGCGGTTTCGGTAAACGATGCCGGTAATAGCCTCGAAATAATCGAGCGTTTCTGACGCACGGACACATGTGAGCGTCTAGCATATCCAGTCAAAACGGATTCACGAGTAAAGGGAGTCACAAGAGCATATGAAACAATGGGTTGGACTGGGCAAGTTTCTCGCGGGGCACATGCAAATCATCGTTCCGATTTGCGTGGCGCTCGGCGTGCTCTTTCCCCAACAAATCGGCGTGCTCAAGCCCATCGTTCCCACCTTGTTTGCCTTTATGACGTTCCAAGGTGCGCTCAGCAACACCTTTCACCAGGTAGCCGAGGTGTTCCACCGTCCGCTGCACCTGATTCTGGCGTTGTTCGTCTCGGCGGCGCTTATTCCCATCGCGGCCTATGCCATGGGATCGTTGTTCTTTGGTTCCAACCCCAACCTTGTCTGCGGCATCGTGCTCGAATACAGTGTGCCCGTGGCAGTCACCGCTTTTATGTGGATCAGCATGTTCGGCGGCAACGGCCCGCTCGCGCTCACCATCATCCTGACGTCCTCGGTCATCTCCCCTGTGACGATTCCGCTTACGCTCAAGCTCCTGCTGGGCGCCACCGTCTCGATCGACATGCCGAGCATGATGCAGAACATGGCCTTTATGATCGCCATCCCCGCCGTGCTCGGCATCGTGATCAACGAGCTCACGCACGGCTGGGGACACGAGAAACTCTCCCCCGCGCTCTCGCCCGCCTGCAAATTTATGATGATGGGCGTCATCGCGTCCAACTCCACCGCCATGAGCGAGTACGTGCTGCACATGAACGCGGTGCGCCTGGAAGTCGCCCTCTTTATTCTGGTGTTCGCCATCAGCGGTTTTGTCGTGGGCATTCTGGTCGCCCGCGCGCTGCATCTGCCATATAGCGAAACGACCACCATGTGCTTTACCTGCGGCATGCGCAATATCTCTTCGGGCGCCGTCATCGCCACGCAATACTTTCCGGGCGAAGTTGTGTTTCCCGTCATGTGTGGAACGTTGTTTCAGCAGGTGCTCGCCTCGCTTATCGGGCACTTCTTTGAGCGTCTGACCGGCGAGGAGCGCGCCGCCCAGCGCAAGCGCGTCGAGGCCGGCCGCGATGCAATGGCGCGCTAAACCGTCCGCAGTGTGCGGGCGCTCACTTTACGATGTGAGCGCCTCCAGATGTGCGCGGAGTCGCTCCGCATCGACATCGAGCGTGGTCTCAGCATTGACCTGAGCCAGCCGATACCCGACAAAGTAGGGCGAAACCACCCAACGCGGCAGCGCCTTGGCAATGGTCCGACCGTCCATGTGGTAGAAGAACAAGTTGTACGACTCTGCGCGACCACCATGGTGCTCGTTCAGGATATAGCGCAGAGCTACCTGAATCGCATCGGCGAAGAGGTCCGTCTCGGCTTGGTCTCTCGTGTCATCGCTGGCGGCGATTCCCTGCGGGGCTGAAACGTTGACCTCAAAGAACCCCATGATCGGTTCGGTTGAGATGTCGACCGAGATTCTCCCCTGTTGCCAGACACTGATGCCTTCAAAGTTGGCTGAGGTCAGCGCCGCATAGCCGTCCTCCTGTTCCAGGCCCACAATCTGCATGTGTGGATGGACGAGGCTGCCGCCCGAAAGTGGGCCTTTGTTCTTGTACATGAGCACACTGCGGTACTGTTGGGAATCGATCATCTGCTGCCAACAGCCCAGGGCAAACCGCATCACATGATGCAGCTCATCCGGTTCATAGGTCACCAGGTCGGCGTCGTGATTGGCAGACTCGATCAATACGGTCTGACGTGTGGCCCGCAAGGTCTTGAACTTATTCTCGAGCCAGATACAGTCACCATCGCGCTGGATGATGTTGGCAAGTCCCTCCGTGTCGCAAAAGGGGCACGCGGTGCCAGGGCGACGATTATCGTCGGGCTTACCGCTCGCCTGCTGAACGTCAAATACCAGCGCCACGGGTTATACCTCCAGCGGCACGATCTTGGTGCCATGGAGCTCGGAGACGCCTAGCGCCGCCGCGACCGCGTCGCGATTTGCCGTAGTGATGCCGCCGCCGGGAAGGATGGTCAAACGATCGCCCGCATACTCGATTAAACGAGCCAGGTAATCGAAATTATCCTCGATCGACGTACCGGCAGCGCCGCCATGCGTGAGGATGCGCGTAACGCCGCAGTCGGCAAGTGTATCAATCGCATCGAGCTGAGCCTCGGGCGAGAGCTGGTCAAATGACATGTGGAAGGTGATGTCGATGGGATCACGCTTACATTCCTCGGTCGCGCAGCCCGCAGCCATCACGAGGGCGCCAAGCGTAAGTTCGTCGAGCGCCCATCCGCCAGCGCAGGGTTTGCAGCAGCCAAAGACCAAGCCGTCAACGCCCGCACTCACGGCAAGGCCCAAGTCCATCTCCATCATGCGCAGCTCATCCTGGTTGTAGTGAAAGTCGCCGCCACGCGGACGGATCATGCACATCACCCGTGCATCGTGTTCGTGGGCATAGTTGGTCGTAGCGCTGATAACGCCGGCCGAGGGCGTGGTACCACCGACGGCAAGGTTATCGCACAGCTCGATGCGCCTTGCACCGGCCTCGATAGCCGCCGGCACCCGCTCAAAGTTCTCGGCACAAAACTCGTACAGCATAGATAGACCCCCAAAGACAGCAGATGTTTTCCGACGGGCATTGTCACACATCCCCATGAAGTTGCGGTGGAATAGGGACTGTTTTGGCCTCTGAGACTCCCATTTAGTCCCTATTCCACCGCAACTTAAAAGGGGATAGTCGTTGGGGACGTTCTTAAACGGCTAGTCATTCAAGAACGTCCCCAACGACTACCTACGCCAAGCCCTTGACAGCTAGGACGATGCCGATGTCTTGGAACCGACAGACACTATGACCCAATCCGAGGGCACTAAAAAGATAGGAGCCCCCGCTCGTGACCGCGGGTCGGGGCTGCGACAATGTTGTTGAAGTGCC
>UROA01000036.1 GCA_900549355.1 uncultured Collinsella sp.
GGCACTTCAACAACATTGTCGCAGCCCCGACCCGCGGTCACGAGCGGGGGCTCCTGCCTTTTCAGTGCCCTCGGATTGGGTCATAGTGTCTGTCGTTGCCAAGACATCGGCGTTGCCTTGGTCGCAAGTAGTCATCGGGGACGTTCTTTAATGACTAGTCGTTTAAGAACGTCCCCAACGACTACTTTTGGGCGCTTACCGTTAAGCGGAAGGGGTGTTATCGGCGGCCTTCTTTTGGGCATACAATGGCTATTGGCTTGCTGCGGTGAAGGTCTGTCCGCTCCGCAGCTTTTTTCTACGGTTAAAGGAGTATGTATGTCCGTTGAGGTCATGAGGTCTGTGATCGAGGCCGCCGAGGGCCGCGTTCCCGTCGACACGCTGTTTACCAATGCGCAGATCGTCGACGTGTATGGCCAGCGTGTGGCGCCCGGTAGCGTTGCCGTCAAGGACGGTGTGATCGTCGGCGTGCTCTACGATGGTCGCGACGATGCCGCTGGCACCTATGAGGCAACTGAGGTCATCGACTGCCAGGGTCGCTATCTCGCTCCCGGTTTTATTGACGGGCATCTGCACATCGAGTCTTCGAACATCCGTCCCGCCGAGTATGCTCGCATGGCCGCGACGCGCGGTACTACCACCGCCATTGCCGACAGCCACGAGATTGCTAATGTTGCCGGTCTCGACGGCTTGCGCTTTATGATCGAGGACGGCCGCCGCGCACCCATCTCCATCAAGTACATGATGCCTTCGTGCGTGCCCGCGCTGCCCGACGAGCAGGCCGGTGCCGTTATTTCGGCTGCCGATATGCAGGCGTTTTTTGCCGAGCATCCGGGCGATGTCTTTGGTCTGGGCGAGATGATGAACCTGCCGGGCGTCTTTATGGCCGACCCCGAGACCTGTGCTCGCATCGATGCGGCCAACCAGACGCCGTCCAAGCAGGTTGACGGCCATGCGCCGCTCGTTGCCGGTAAGGACCTCAATGCCTATGCCGCAGCGGGCATTATCGCCGACCACGAGTCGACGATTCCCGAGGAGGCACTCGACAAGCTGTCCCGCGGCATGTATGTGATGCTGCGTGAGGGCACGTGCAGCCACGACCTGGCCAATTTGTCCCCGATGCTGCTGGAGAATCCTGCCCGCGCCCGCCGCTGCTGCTTTGCGACCGACGACCGCGCTCCATCCGATGCTCTTTCGACCGGCATGATCGACAATGCCTGCCGCGTGGCTATCGAGGCCGGTATCGACCCCGTGGTCGCCATCTCTATGGCGTCCCTTTCCACGGCTGAGGCATTTGGCCTGGACCACGGCTGCCGCGACCCGCACGAGCTCCGCGGCACAATCGCCCCGGGCAAGCGCGCCGACCTGCTGTTGCTCGATGACCTGACGTTTGCCAAGGCTCCGCATCGCGTATATGCCGCCGGTGCCCTGGTGGCGCAGGATGGCACCTTTGTGGGCGAGGTCGCACCCGAGACTGCCGAGGTCGCCTCTCTTGCCGATGAGCTGCGTGCTTCCGTTAAGCTACCGAAGCTTTCGCTTGACGTGTTCGATTATGCCTTTAAGCCGGGCGAGGCGGTTATCGATGTCATCCCGGGTATGGCTATCACGGGTATGGCCCGCCCCGAGAGCGCCGAGGACTTGCGCCGCATTATGCTGATCGAGCGCCATGGCCGCGGCGTGTCGCTGCAGGCCGAGGGCGTCGATGGCGACGGCCCCGCTGGCATGGGACTCGTCGGCAAGCATATCGGTCGCGGCTGGGTGCGCGGTTTCACCATCACCGGTGGTGCCATTGCCTCCACGATCGGCCACGACTCGCACAACGTGTGCGTGGTGGGCGACAATGCGGCGGATATGATGGCTGCTGTCGAGGCCGTGGGCCAGGGCGGCCACGTGCTGGTGCGCAACGGCGAGGTCGTGGCTCGTATTCCTCTGGCGCTCGGCGGCCTGATGAGCGAAGGCACTGCCGAAGACGTCGCGGCGCAGCACGACGACTTTATGGTCAAGGCACGCGCTATGGGTATTGAGCTGCCGCTCGACCCCATCATGGGCATCATCTTCCTGCCCCTGCCGGTCATCCCGACGCTCCGCATCCGCCCCGAGGGCATGTTCGACGTCACAACCTTCACCTACGCCGACTAGTCATCGGGGACGTTCTTAAACGACTAGTCATCGGGGACACTCTTTGGCGGGCTGCCTGACGCCGCGACCGTAGGACCTCTGGCATGTGTGAGCTATTTGCCAGGTCCTTGTAACGTTTACGCCCGCGGAGTCTTATTTGAGCTCCCTTTGGGTACGTTGGAATCGGATACGCGTTTGATTCCAACAAGCCCGAAGGGAGCTTTTCTATGTTTAAACTGATTGCATCCGATATGGACGGCACACTGCTTGACGAAAACGGCCAGGTGCCTCCCGAGACCTACGAACTGATCCTGGCGCTACACGAGCATGGCGTGCATTTCGCCGCATCGTCAGGTCGTCGCTACGATCGCCTGTGCGAGTTCTTTGCGCCCGTTCGCGACAAGATGGACTTTGTCGCCGCTAACGGCGCCCAGGTCTACGCCGACGGTAAGATGGTAGACCGTGAGGTGTATTCCCACCTGGCGATTCGAAGGCTCGCCCAGGCCGTCAGGACGTTTCCCAATCTGCATCTTGCGCTCTTTGACCGAACCAAGTCCTTCCTGCTCGATGACGAGTGCAAGTTCGTGCGTGAGGTCGATAAGGACCTTCCCAATGCCGAGCGCATTTGGGAGCTGCCCGATCCCAGCGTAAATATCATCAAGGCGAGTATCTTTTGCGATGACTGTGCCGTTATGGACAGTGCCTACGTACTGCAGCGCGAGCTTGGCCAGCTCTTTACCTTTGCGCCTTCTGGAAACGCATGGATCGATGCCATGCAGCCCGGTGTGTCGAAAGCCTCGGGAATCGAGCAGCTCATGGAGCACTATGGCGTCGAACGCGACGAGGTCATGGCGTTTGGCGACTCGATGAACGACTACGAGATCATTCGCTTTGTCGGCACGGGCTGCGCGATGGAAAATGCGCGCCCCGCGCTCAAGGCGGTGGCCGATCGCGTGGTGGGTTGTAACCGTGACCACGCCGTCCAACGTGAGCTCCGTCGCGTGCTGGAGAGTTTCTCCTAATCCGGCAGATGGGGACGTTCTTTTTCTGCCGGCAGTGGGGGACAGTCCTTGCAGCTTTTCGCGAAGAGTGTCCCCAACAGCCAGTCGTTTAAGAACGTCCCCAACGACTAGGCGAGGGCGGCCATGATGGTGCGGGCGACGCCGTCATGGTCGTTGTCGTATTCGGTGATGGCGTCGGCGGCGTCGCGGTCCTCGGGCTCGGCGTTGATCATGGCCATGCCATGGCCCGCTGCCTGCAGCATGGGGATGTCGTTGATGTTGTCGCCGAAGGCCCAGGCGTCGGCGAGACGCTCGCCCAGATGCTCGCATAGCCACGTGAGGGCCGTTCCCTTGGTGGCACCCTCGCCCATGACCTCGATATTCATGGCGTACGAACGCGTGACCTCAATGCCTCCGAGCGTGTCGAGCTCCGCCGCGATGGCGTCGCGATCAGCCGGGTCGTGCCAGTACATGGCGATGCGCTCGAGCGTCTCGACCTCGTCGATCTTGCTGTCGATATCCATGTCGATCGGTGTTCGTGTGCGCTTGAGCGAAGCCGCGATGTGGGGGTCGCCGCCGCAGAATTCGTCCAGGCGCGTGTAGAGCGAGCGGGGGAGGAAGCACTGGCCGTCGGCGAAGATATCAAAGGTGACGTCATGGCCGGCGGCAATGCTATGGACGCGGTGGGCGATGGCGCGGTCGAGCGGTCGGCTCAAAATGCGCGTAGCACGTGAGGTATCGGTGGGCGTACCGTCGTCGAGCTGCCAGACGCTGGCGCCGTTGGCGCAGACCGCGTAGTGTACGGCGGGGTGGGCGAGGATGGGCTCAAAGATGCCCGACAGCGGGCGCCCCGTGCAAGGCACAAACTCAATACCGCGGCGCGCGAGCTCGTCGAGCATTGCCCAGGTGGCGTCGCTCATCTGCTTATCGCTCGTCAGCAGCGTTCCATCCATATCGGAAAACACAATCATTTGTTGCCATCCTTTCTACTGGCATAAAAAGCGTGGCCGAGGGCGGTGATGCCCTGGCCACGCTCGGGTTCTATAACGGTCCGCGTTCTAGCGATCGGCGAGCGGCTTGTACTCCAGCGGCTCGATAACCGGGCGATACGCGGGACGGATGATGCGGTGCGCGCAGAAGAGCTCTTCCATGCGGTGCGCCGACCAGCCGGCCATGCGGGCGACGGCGAACAGCGGCGTAAAGAGTGTCTCGGGCACGCCGAGCATCTTGTAGATAAAGCCCGTGTACAGGTCGATGTTGGCGCAGATGGGCTTGGTCATGCCGTGATCGCGCATCACCTGCGGTGCCAGGCGCTCGATGCGCTCGATGAGCGCGAACTCATCGCCCAGGTCCTTCTTGGCGGCAAGCGTGCGCGCGTAACGGCGGCACACCTCGGCGCGCGGGTCGCTCAGCGTGTAGACGGCGTGGCCCATACCGTAGATGAGGCCCGTGCCGTCGAAGGCCTGCTTGTCGAGAATCTTGCCCAGGTAGGCTGCGACCTCGTCCTCGTCCTCCCAATTGGAGACATGCGCGCGGATGTCCTCGTGCATGGACACGACCTTGGCGTTGGCGCCGCCGTGGCGCGGGCCCTTGAGCGAGCCGATAGCCGCGGCGTAGGCGGAATACGGGTCGGTGGCCGAGGAGGACAGCACGCGGCAGGCAAACGTGGAGTTGTTGCCGCCGCCGTGCTCGGCATGCAGCATGAGCATCACGTCGAGCAGCATCGCCTCATCGTGAGTGAACGCCATGCCGCCGCGTAGGACCTGCAGGATGGTTTCGGCGGTTGAGAGGCCGGGCGTGGGGTGCGGCACGTGCATCTCCGAGCCGTGGCGCTTGGCGACCGATGCCATGTGCGCAAAGGCGGCGATGCGAGGGAGACGGGCGAGCATGGAGATGGCGACGTCGATTTCGTGCTCGGGTGTAATGGCGTCGGGCTCGGCGTCGAAGGCGTAGAGCAGCAGCACGGCGCGCTGAAGCACATTCATGATGCTAGACGACACCGTGGTCATGGGGAACTCGCGGACGTATTCGTCGCTCAGATGCCTAAAAGCACCCAGGCGTCCGCAAAAACCGTCGAGCTCCTCTTTGGTGGGCAGCGAGCCCGTGATGAGCAGGTAGGCGACCTCTTCGTAGCCATAGCGATCCTCGGCCTGGGCGTTGTTGACCAGGTCCTCGATGCTGTAGCCGCGCAGCGTAAGCTTGCCCTGGTCGGGCACGACCTTTCCGTCGACCTTGTTGTAGCCATGCACGTCCGAGATGCGGGTAAGGCCCGCGACCACGCCCGAGCCGTCGGCATTGCGCAGGCCGCGCTTGACGTTGTGCTCTACGAACAGGTCCTCGTCGTATGGGGCGGTCGGCAGGCCGTGGTAGAGGTTTTCGCTTTCGGGCGAAATCTGACGGCTCGCCTCGTAATCCAGAACCAGGCGGCTCAGGTGATCGTCGAAGCGGTAGTAGATTTTCTTGGCGTCGTAGGCCATGCGCGCTCCTCTCCGGGCCGCATCGGGGTGACTTGCATGGGCATGCGCGCGTCAGACTATCCCCAGCGGCTTGCTCGCTACAGGCGGTACATAAAGTTGAAGACGTCCTCGCGCTGGATGGACACGTTGACGCCCGAAAGCTCGCCGGCCTCGGCCAGCGCCGTCTGCAGCTCGGCGAAGTCGAGCTTGGACTCGGCGGTGTCGGCCAGCATGGTCATGGTGAAGATGTCCTCGATAATGGACTGCGTAATGTCGCGGATGTCGACGTTGGCCTCGCCCAGAACACGGGTGACGCCGGCGACGATGCCGGGGCGGTTCTTGCCAAGGACGGTGATGACGATGCGGGAGGACGAGATCTCGGCCATGGGAAACCCTTTCGCGTGGTTGCGGCGCGCGCGGGGCGCTCCGCTACGGTACAGTGTTCATCATTGTACCTGTCTGGCGCAAAAAAGGCGCGCTCGCTGCGGCGTTACATGCCTGCAACATGAGCGTAAGGGGGAAGGCCGTACGGGGAAGAGCCGTCTGGCGCGTGTCCGGCTCGTGTTGGGTTGATTTCCGATCTCAGCCGAACACATTGAGCGGACAGGCCGTTCCCGCAGTCAGCCGAACGCCTCCGACGGCTGATTCCGAACTGGAAGCGGAGGGCATCCCCGCCCTTCGGTAGGGGATACCGCTCCGCGGCGCATGCCGCGGGCGGCGCCCCTATCGGACCACCGTGACCTCAGTTGGGATGGGCCCAGCACTGCCGCGTACTCGGTGAGCTAGAGCCAACTGTTCGTCTTCACGTCGCGTATGGCGATATTTCGGTCGTCCGGCTCGGTGATGCCGTAGCCGAACGCCTGGAGCGTCTCGATGGACTCCTGGATCCTCTGTTGGAACATGGGACCCGGATCGACCCTCGGCCCGAGGTGCCCGCGCCAAAGGCACGGCGTGGCGCGCAGCATGTTATGGATTTTGGAGATGGGCTCGATGTCGGCGTAGACGTTGAGCGTCGCCATGGCGTCCTTGTGGCCGAGGATCGACTGCAGCGCCTTGATGTCGCCGCCGTGGCGGATCCACCGCGTCGCGAAGGTGTGGCGCAGGCCGTGGAACGTGATCAGCTCGTCGTTGGTGCCCATGAGGCCGTTGGTCTCCGAGAACGTCTTGAACGCCCTGCGGATATAGCTTGTCGTCGCGAAGGTCGCGCCCGGCTCCGACAGGATGTAGCAGTCCCCGATCTCGACCGCCCCGGTAAGGCCGCGCAAGCGCAGCTTTCCGCAGTCGATCTCGTGGGTCTCCTTCAGGAAGGGGAGTAGGCCGACCGGGTCGATGGGGATACCCCTGGCGTCATGGGTCTTGGTGTCCTTGATGAACGAACCCATTCCCTTCGCGTACGCCACCGAGTGTCTGATCGAGATCAGGCCCGTCTCGAAATCCACATCGCACCACCGAAGGCCGCAGACCTCGCCGATTCGCATCCCCGTGTGCAGGGCGAGTACGACCGCCCTCTAATCCTCGGCGGACCAATCGAGTCCGAACTCCTTTCGGGCATCCTCTTCGCTCATGACTTCGAGAAGGTCTCCGGGTTGGCAACGAAGGGCGAGGCATAGCTGCTCGAGTGTGTTGAAGCGAATGCCGCGAATATGCCCTTTTTTAATACGGGACAGGTTCACGGGCGTGGTTCCAATCCTATCGGCAAGTTCGTTCGAGGAAATCTTTCGCTCGGCCATGATCTTGTCGAGGCGAACAATTACGGGCATGGCGGTTCCTTACGCAATCTCGTCGGAGTCGAGGTACAGCTCTCGGGCGTACAAGAAGAGCTGGGAAAGCATGAACAGGACGATGCCGAGAACCAGAGAGGTCCAATCGAATGATGAAGCGATCTCTTGGGCGCCGACGGCCCCCTCGCCGCCAAACATCGAAACGGAGGTTTTGAGTGAGCCGGCGTAGAGGCTGGTGGCAGCTTGAACAACGAAGAGAATGCCGAGCACCTTCAAGCATGTCGCAGACCCTTTCTTGAAGGGGTCTCCGCTCTTGATCGTCCACACGAGAACGGCGCTGAGGATGGTCGTAGCGATACCGATGACGGCAGGGACCAATGTCGAGATCGCAAGGGCTGGATACGCGGGGGAGTCTGCAATTACAGGGTTGTCGAGCACTTCGATTGCTGGCTTTAAGGAGAACGCCACTTGTGCGATGGCGGTGGCGCAAAGGGTCGCAGAGGCTATCGCACATGCGATGCGGAAGGAATGAAGCCGGGGAGTGCGATTGTCGGAACTCATAATAACCTCCGAAGAATTTAAAAAACTCAGGTTACTTTTTAACAGTTTATGTTAAATTGACTTTGCCGGCAAGTAATAAGGGCCGAGCATTTTGTTCGGCCCCTCTGTTCCGACTGGATGAGGTTAAGGTTGGCGATGAATATGCTCAAAATCTCGAAGGCGATCTTTAGGTCGCTTCTCTCCTCCAGGTCGCTCTGTGTTGTCGTTGTTGCGTTGATGGTTCTTTGTGCTCTGCCCGTCTTCAGGAGCGCGGCTGGCATCGACGGACGGGTCGAATACCTCGAGTCGGGAATAACCCGTGTTGAGCAGGAATTGTTAGCATCCTATGCGGATGCGCTTGTGAATGCGGGGGAGGACGGTGTCTATACCTCTTCATCAAGCATGCCCGCGCTTCTGTACCCTCTTGCCGCGGGACGTCTTATCTTGGCACCGCTCTCTCCCCTACTTCCGTTTCTGCAGATATCGGATGGAGAGTACACCTATTATGACGGGTCGAAGGAGTACTTGCTATGGGTCGCAACGGCCGTTTCCGTCTCGTTCCTTGCCGCGCGTCTTAACAAACGTGAAAAGCTCATCATCCAGGCACCGATGGGCGAGCTGGGTAGACTTGTTGCATCGAGCGCATGGGCGAGTGTTTTTGCAATGCTTGCCGTCCTCGCCATCAATCTTCCAAGGATAATCGCCGCGCTTGTGAAGAATGGCCCGGGCTCGCCGTTCTATCCGATAGGCTACATTCAATATGCGACTCCGGTTATCAAACCGGCTTGGCTGGTGTTCGCGCAGACGGCCATCTTGCAATTCTTGGTGGCAGCGTTCATCTCGCTTGTCGTTCACCTTGCCGTGAAGATTGCCAATAACCCTACGCTTGGAATCGTGTTCGTATGTGCCCTGATGGGGGTGACGATGGTTCCCGGGTATTACGGAAGATCCATCGCTTTACGTGAGTTCGCCCTGTTGAATCCCCTTACGTATGCGAACACTGAGTTGACCGTCGGCGCCTATAGCCCGTACCCGACAACGCAGATAGTGAATCTGCCTGGACTTTGCTTCGAGCGTGGCGCGATTGCCCTCGTATGCGCAATCGGGATCGAGGTGCTGGCAATTAGCCTGCTTTGCGTTGCTGGAAAGAGCGGCTGCGCGTGCCCGATATCCCCGATTTGTCTTGAGAGAGGTTCCTTCACTGCATCGAGAACGGCAACTCGTTCGAGCGCTTGTGCCTCCGCCGTTGCATACGTAAGAACGATGGGGAAGCTGCTCCTGCATTCTCCTGCCCTCGCCGTATGCGCGATTGCAATGTCGACGGCGATGCTGGCCCCGGCTCTGGTCGAGGTGTTTCCTGACGCTAGTGACGTTTCCGCTGTTCGGTATAGGGATGGGGAGCTCCGTTCAATAGATCGGTATCTAGAGCAGGACGCTGCGAATATGGACGTCGAGGGCAAAGCGGCCCTGGAAGGCATGCGAGATGCTCTTTCGGGTTTCGTGTACGCGCCCACGCCTGCGGAGGGGTTTCGAAGCCTTGCGACGTACGAGCGCGCTCGAGGCGAGCTGGGCGCGGCAGATGCGACCCTCCTGCAATCGATCGGAATCGAGCCGGAGACTCCTTCTCGTGCGGAGGCGCGCGCCCTTCTGCTCGAGTCGATCGCGAGCTTGCCGGACCCCAAGGTTTACGAGTTAAGTACGAAGATGCCCCCATTAATCCTCCTTTCCTATCTCCAGGCAGCGCTTCCTTCCTTGTTTTGGCTGTTGCCCGTGGTTGTCACATCGCTTGCGTGCACCTACCTGCGGTGCCGTTCCCTTCTGGTTTTCCAAGTCCCCGCAACAGCGCATGTGCGTTTTCTGACGGCTGTTGCGCTGTCTCTCCTGCTTGGCTTGGCGCTGCTTTTGGTGTCGATGGTTCCCGCTGCGGTTGTGTCCTTGATTAAGAACGGTGCGGGTGGATCGGAGTATCCCGTCGCTCTCATTCGGGCGGGAGCTTCGACAACGTCCATGGTGGGGGAGGCGGTGTTGTGCAGTATTCCGTTGCTGGTCATGGCATACGGCGTGATTTCCGTCGTCGCTGCGTTGACAGCAGCGATTAGCCGCAACCCCGTTGTCACCGGAGTGGTTTGCGCGGTTCTCCTGGTGTTGGGTTCGTTGAGCGCTCATGTTGAAAGCGCGGGCATGGGCGTCGCGCTGCTGGCTCCATTCGCCTCGTTTGATCCCGCTTCCCAGGTGGGGACGATTGGGTTCCTTGGGCGAGGGACGAACGCGATGCCTTTTGGAGAGGTCGTCGGCGCATCGGGCGCTCTGCTGGTGGTTTTGGGCGCCGTATCTCCGTTGATGGTGCGCCTGAGTGTTCCAAAGATCGAAAGGGGATGATCTCGATGATTGGCCTTCAAACGCTGACGATCTCTTATGGAAAGAAGGTGCTCGTAGATTCGGTGGACGCTGAGTTTGCCCCGGGTACGGTCTACGGTCTCGTCGCTCCGAACGGGCATGGAAAGACGACGTTGCTGCGTGCGATGGCAGGTTTGCCGGGTCCTCGCGTGGACGGGAGCATCGTTCTGGATGAGGTGCAGGGTACGGGTGCGAGAGAGGTCCGTTCTATGATCTTCTATGCACCTGGTGAGGGGACGCTGCTGTATCCCGGATTGCGTGCGGAAGATCACCTCAAGATGGTTTGCGATATGTGGCCGCATGCTCGCGATATCGAAGAGATAGTGGAACAAACGCAGATAGGCGAGTTCGCGAAGATGAGGATCCGCACTCTGAGCCAGGGCATGAAGCAGCAGCTTACCCTGGCGATTGCGTATGCGACGGGTGCGCGGTACCTTCTATTAGATGAGCCCATGAACGCGCTCGACCCCAGCAGGGTGGACTTGCATTCCGAGATTTTCAGGAAGCTGGCCGATTCTGGTACGTGCATCATCATGTCATCCCACATCTTGGATTCGGTCGATAGGCTGTGCGATGAGATTCTGTTTTTGAAGGATGGGAGGCTCATTAGAAGCATTCCGCAAGATGATGCTGCGCCGAAGTCTCCTGGATCCCATTTCGCAAAGCCTGCCGGACGCGCCGAGGGTGCGCTAAGCACGTATCGGCGACTCTACGAAAAGGGCGGGTAGAAATGCAAGTTAATAATCTATGTGGTCGATATGCCGTTAAACCCGCGTATCGATACCGCTCAGCCATTCGCCTCGCCCCCGTCGCACGCATCTTCATCCGGTCTGTTACTTTTAATCTAACAATTCTTTGAGGAACGTAGGTGCTTCCAAATGTACTGTCGACTTCTTCTCAAACTAATCCTGAGAGACAGGGCCGTATGGATCTCTACGCTCGTTCTCGCTGCAGCCTTTTCCGTCCCCATTGCGTTCAATTCACCCATCTACGGGCCCTTCTTTATGAAGCAGGGCATGCAGGGCTTTGTCGACGCATTCAATACGCGCGCGCCCCAGGCCAGCGGCACAGACCTATCGCCAGAGCAGCAAGATGACGCTGAGCTTGCAAGATACGCGAACGCCGCCCTCGCCGCTCAAACCGACGCCGCCTTTCTCGATTCTGCCGAGAGCTACTACGCGCTCATGGACGAAGGCTTCCAATCCGGGTCCATCGTGGGAGACCGAGAGACCAATGACGCGGCGCTCGCATATTGCCGCGCCCTGAGCAGCTCCGGCATCACGGATATCCCGGCCTCCGCAAACGACCTGCCATTCCTTTCCTTCCTGCCTTACGCCATTGCCGCGGCGCCGTCTTTCCTTCCCTTCATCCCCTTCCTTCTCTCGTCGATACTCCTGCTCGGCGCCACAAGGCCCGGTACCCTGGCGGCAAAGGCGCCCGCACCCAAATTCCGGCGCCTTATCCAGATCGTGTTTTCGATAATCGTCGCGGGGACCGCGATACTCCTCGCCGGCCTTGCACCCGGGAGCATTTGCGCCTTGGCCCTAAACGGCTTCGGGCAGATTGGGTACCCGATCGCCTTCTTCCATAACGGCGCGCTTGCCACCACGACCGCGGGAAACGTCTTCACGACCCTGCTTCTCGCGCTGCTTGCGGGCGGAACCTTGATATCCGTTTGCTCCGTCGTCCTATCGACCGCAACGAGGCGCGTCCTCGCGGGCCCCCTTGCCTCAGCGCTGCTTGTCGCGGCCCCGGCATTCCCGTTACTGTTCGATTCGGCGCTGGAGCATAATGCCGCGCTCAATCTCCTGCCGCTGGCCGTGTTTTCGCCTATCGAGGCAACGGGTTACGTGGGGTGCTTCCCGACGGAATTCATCGGCTCCGGTTCAGGCAGCGCATCGATGCTTGCCGTGGCCCTGGCATACGTCGCGGTCCTTTTTGCAGTCGGCGCCGTTGCGGCAAGGTCGCCCAAGCAGGCCGGACCCGCTAAAAAGCACCATGGGCTCGAGCTTCTAGACGCGAGCGTGGGATACGGGAGCACGACGATACTTTCAATCGGGTCGCTTCTCCTAAGCCCGGGAACGGCGGCGGGCCTCGTTGCTCCCAACGGCTCGGGGAAAACCACCCTCCTGGAAGCGCTGTCGGGCCAATTTCCCACCCGCATCCGCTCGGGAAGCCTGGCGGCAGACGGAATCAGCCAACGCCGATCAGCCGAATTTGCAGAACTCGTCTACCTGAGCTCTTCGGGCAGCGCGGATCTCTACCCCACGCTATCGGCCCTCGAGCACCTTGCTTTCGTTAGGGATGCGTGGAAATCGGCCGCCGACATCGACTCGCTCTGCGACTCCCTCGGAATCTCCCCATATCTCGACAAGCCGGCCCGTAAACTCTCGACGGGAATGAAGCAGCAGGTAAAGCTTGCCATGGCGATAGCGACCGATTGCCCGTACCTCATCCTCGATGAACCGCTGAACGGCCTCGATCCGGGAAAGCGGAAAACCTCCTGCGACGCGATGCGCAGCGAGGTGGCGCGGGGACGCAGCGTGCTCATTTCAAGCCATCTGCTCGACGACCTGGCAGACCTCACCGACTCGTTCTACTTCATCGAGGCCGGCACGCTCGTGGAAAAGACCGAGTCGTCCTCGCAGACGCTCAAGCAGGAATACCTCGATACATACGAGGGAGGTGAATGACATGAAACTATTTGAACAGCTGAAGTCCAATGCGTCGCGCATGGCTGTCTACGCCATCCTCGTGGCAACGGCTTTATGCGGAATCGCGGCACCCGTCTATGCGCTCAACGGGGAGAAAGGCGATGTCGAACCCGCGTACATGGCTTCGACGGTTAAGGACCGGTACAAAGCCTTCTCTGGAGACACGTTTTACGTAGCAGAGTACGACACGACCTACCGTCAGCTTCGCTACAACAAGGGCTACGACTATCTAGGCGCAGAGGCAATCAGCTATACGTCGGGTTGGTACCGCTCCAACTATGGACACATAACCCAGTTCAAGTGTAACTACCGTGTGTACAACTAAAGCAACCGGCCGGGACGAGGGGCGACGCAAAAGCGTCGCCCCTCGTTTTTAACCATGTCAACTGAACCTAGTTCAGTTTGGTTGATTTCCGATCTCAGCCGAACACATTGAGCGGAAAGGCCGTTCCCGCAGTCAGTCGAACGTCCCCGGGGCCCTTCTCAGGCCCCGGGGACGGCATTTTCCCAGTTGAAGGAACGGTGGAGATGTGTTTCGATGGGTCAGATTCGTGTCGTTCCGAAAAGACCGTGAACCTTTTGTGGGACACGCGGCGCCGTGGTACCATAGCCGAGTTTGTTGTCTTGGTCGGAAACCAAGACGCCTTATGCGCTGATCGGTAACCAGCGCCTGACCAATAAGGAGTCCTACCATGAAGCAGGGTATCCATCCCCAGTATGTCGAGTGCACGGTGACGTGCTCCTGCGGCAACACCTTCAAGACGCACGCTACCGTGTCTGAGATGAAGGTCGAGCTTTGCAACGAGTGCCACCCGTTCTACACCGGCCAGCAGAAGTTCGTCGACACCGGTGGACGCGTCCAGCGCTTCGCCGACAAGTTCGGTGGCGCCGCTGCCGCCCAGCTCAAGAAGGCCGAGGAGGCCAAGGCTGCCAAGGCCGCCAAGGCTGCTGAGGCCGAGGCCGCTCGCAAGGCCGCCGCTGAGGCTAAGGCTGCCGAGAAGGCTAAGCGTGCTGCTAAGTTTGCCGAGGAGGCTGCCAAGCAGGCCGCCGAGGCCGCCAAAAAGAAGGAGGAGGCCCAGGCCAAAAAGACGGCCAAGAAGGAGAACAAGAAGTGCCAGACCTCCAGTAGTCCCGCCCCGGAGGAGATCGTGGAGCTCATCGCCGAGTCGGTGGAGGACCTGTGCGAGGAGGACGGGCTGGCCCATATGGGCAAGCTGGG
>UROA01000037.1 GCA_900549355.1 uncultured Collinsella sp.
GGTAGAACGGCGGAACTAATTAGCTCTGGCGGTAATGATCGAAGAAGTCGGCGAGGTCTTCGAGCGACTCTTTGAGCACTTCCATGCGCGGCAGGTACACGATGCGGAAGTGGTCGGGCTCGGCCCAGTTAAAGCCGCCGCCGCGCGTGATGAGGATCTTCTTCTCGTGCAGCAGGTCGAGGGCAAACTGCTCGTCATCGGTGATGTTGAACTTCTTCACATCCATCTTGGGGAAGATATAGAACGCCGCGCGCGGCTTGACCACCGAGATGCCATCGATCTTGCTGAGCGCCTCATACACAAAGTTGCGCTGCTCGTAGACACGACCGCCGGGGCGGATGTAGTCGTTAACCGACTGATGGCCGCCGAGCGCCGTCTGAACGATCGACTGAGCCGGCACGTTGGAACACAGGCGCATGTTAGAGAGCATGTTGACGCCCATGATGAAGTCGCTCATGCAGCGCTGGTTGCCCGAAAGCACCATCCAGCCAATGCGATAGCCCGCAATCATATGCGACTTGGACAGGCCGCTAAACGTAATGCAGGGCAGGTCGGGGGCGAGCGAGGCAATGGAGACGTGCTCGTAGCCGTCCATGCACAGGCGGTCGTAGATCTCGTCGGCAAAAATCATGAGCTGGTGCCTGCGCGCGATCTCGACAATGCCCTCGAGCACCTCGCGCGGATAGACAGAGCCCGTGGGGTTGTTGGGGTTGATGATGACGAGGGCCTTGGTCGCGCTCGTGATCTTGGACTCCATATCCTCCAGGTCGGGATACCAATCCGCCTGTTCATCGCACAGATAGTGCACGGGATGACCGCCGGCAAGGGTTGCGCACGCCGTCCAGAGCGGATAGTCGGGGCTGGGGATCAGGATCTCGTCGCCGTTGTCGAGCAGCGCGTTCATCGAAAGCTGAATGAGCTCGGACACGCCGTTGCCCGTGTAGATGTGCTCCATCTGAACATTGGGCAGGCCCTTGATCTGCGAGTACTGCATAATCGCCTTGCGCGCAGAGAACAGGCCGCGCGAGTTGGAATAGCCTTCGCAGTCGGGCAGCTGCTGGCGCATGTCCTTAATGACCTCATCGGGCGTGCGGAAACCAAAGGGCGCGGGGTTGCCGATGTTGAGCTTGAGGATGCGCTCGCCTTCGTCCTCCATACGGGCTGCCTCGTCGACGACGGGACCGCGCACGTCATACAGGACATTCTCGAGTTTGGTGGATTTAGAAAAAGTACGCATGGTGGTGCTCCTTGGAATTTGAGCTGAGGGATGGGGTTCGGGCTTGGAATCGTTGCGAGGCGATGATGTCTCGCCTTGATCGGCGTCACCGGCAAGCAGCCAGGTAACATCGACCTCCAAAATGCGGGCGAGCAGCTCTGCCACATCGCGCCGCGGAATCGTCTTGCCACTCACATATTGGCTCATCTGACTCTTGCCGAGTTTTTTGCCGAGCATCTCCGATGCGCGGATTACGTCCGACTGGCGAACGTCGCGATCGGACATGGTCTGTCGCAGGCGATCGCTAAACGTCTCTTGGGCCACAGGAACCTCCTTGCTGGCAAAGTTCAATTTATAGAACACGAATTGAACCAAGGTTCAATTTAGCAAGCAGTATAGCGCGGCGCATTATCTGGAAGTTCAATTTCATAAGAAAAGGTATCGAGCCCTGAGAATTGCCCCAAAGTGGACAACAGGCACGCGCTTTTAGAGATATTCAAGGAAACGAGCCGCCGCGAGTGAAACGTCAGCGGTGCGGTATATGGCGTTGATCTGCCGATGAGGATGTCCCTCGAGCGGGCGCACGGCAACATCGAACTGGCAGCGGCGTAAGATGAGCGCCGGAAGAATACTCACGCCCAGGCCGTCCTCGACCATGGCCATAATCGCATAGTCATCCCAGGTTGACAGCTTAGAGCGCACCGCTAGGCCCGCGCGGCGAAACAGCGGCGTAATCTCGTCGTCGCTACCGCGTTCCAGCAGAATAAACTGCTCGTTGGCCAAATCGGCAAGGGAAACGACCTCCGCGGTGGCAAGCGAGGAGTCCGCTGGCACCACGGCCATCAGCTCGTCTTGCACCAACGGCCGCGACGCCATGCCGGCGCCGCGTGGCTCGCGGGAATAAAGCCCAGGTCGCAGCGGCCTTCCGCCACCCATTGCTCAATCTCGGAGTAATCGCCCATCAGCAACTCATAATCGACGTCCGGATGATCGGCGCGAAACCGCGCGATCACCGGCGGCAGTACATGGGTCGCCACACTCGAAAACGTACCGATACAGATCTTGCCACGCATGAGCCCTCGCATCTCGTCCACGCGTCGCTGCAGGCGGCCGAACTCTTCGCATAACGCCTCGACTGCCGGCATGACCTGCCGCCCGTCGGCAGAAAGCACCACGCCCTCGCGGCTGCGGTCAAGCACCTTAAAACCCCAGTCTGCCTCAAGGTCGCCCACCATGCGGCTCACGCCCGACTGCGAATAGCTCAACCGCTCTGCAGCACGCGTAAAGCTGCCGGCACGCACCGTCTCGAGCAGCACTTGCATCTTTTGGATATTGGTCTCCACGGCACGCCTCCACCTTTGCATGAGTTTTTGTCATGTTTGCCATGCATTATATTCGCTTTTCTTCTAAAGCCAGTTCACCCATAGTGAACATGCTCGGATATAGAGGGGATGTCAGCGCATGAACAACGGACTGTTTACGTATCTAGCAGCATTGCTATTGTTTGGCTCCAACGGCATCATCGCCGCTGCCATCGCGCTGCCGAGCTCCGATATCGTGCTCCTGCGCACGTTTTTGGGCACCCTCTCGCTTGTCGCCGTCCTCGCCATCACCCAACGCCATAAGTTGCAGGCGCCATCTCGCCCCCGCGAAGCCGCAGCCCTTCTCCTCTCGGGAGCCGCGCTGGGCGCCAGCTGGATTTTTCTGTTCCGCGCCTACCAGACGATCGGCGTCGGCATATCCTCGCTGCTGTACTACTGCGGCCCCATCATCGTTATGGCGCTCTCCCCGCTCATCTTTGGCGAAAAGCTGACCGGCGGCAAAATCGCCGGGTTTATCGCCGTCGCCTGCGGCGTCTTCCTCATCGCGGCCCAAGGCCTCGGCGGCAATATGCCCATCGCGGGCATCGTGTGCGGCATCGCCTCGGCCTTCTGCTACGCGTTGATGGTCATTGCCAGCAAGGGAGCGCCACATATCAAAGGTCTCGAGAACTCCACGCTCCAGGTGAGCGCCGCCTTTGTGACCGCGCTGGTCCTTACGCTCCTCACGCAGGGCGCCCCCTCATTCCTGTCCGCCGGCGTCGCCGCCAGTATTGATTGGCGCGCCGTCGTCATGCTTGGCGTCGTCAACACCGGCATCGGCTGCCTGCTCTACTTTAGCGCCGTCGCCAAACTGCCCGTCCAGACCGTCGCCGTCGTCGGCTACCTCGAGCCGCTTTCGGCGGGCGTGTTCTCGGACGTCCTTTTGGGCGAAGCCATAACACCGGTCCGTCTGATGGGCGCCGTGCTTATCATCGGCGGCGCGATTTTTTGCGAACTCGCCGGCAAACGCGCAAACACCAAGGCTGGCATCGCCCAGACAGCACGTGCTTAATAGCCCCTGCTCTGAAATACTACCTGCGTATATGAATAATCCCCAGATGGGGATTATTGTCTAAAACACCCCGATGTGCCAAACTGCTCTTATATGTATAAAGATGGCATAAAGGTCTGCTGCTCGTGGCAGAGGCCAGATGTCCAAGGGAGTCCACGTGGCACACAACAAGCTGGAGGCAAGCCTCCAAGACCAGCGTAGTCAAGGCGGACATGGAGCCATTCCCCTCTCCGCTGGCATGCTACTCGTAACGCTCGGCGTCGTATACGGCGACATCGGCACGAGCCCCATGTATACCATGAAATCAATCGTCGCCAACAACGGCGGCATCGGTACCGTCAGCGAGGACATGATCTTGGGCGCGCTCTCACTCGTCATCTGGACCATGACACTCGTGACCACGGTCAAGTACGTGGTAATCGCCATGAAGGCCGACAACCATAACGAGGGCGGCATCTTCGCCCTGTTTAGCTTGGTGCGCAAAGTGGCGCCTTGGCTGATTCTTCCCGCCATGATCGGCGGCGCGGCGCTGCTCGCCGACGGCATCCTCCCCCCCGCCGTCACGGTTACCACGGCCATTGAGGGCCTGCGCACTATCGAGTGGGGCCACGCGCTATTGGGTGACGGGCAAACCAACGTCATCATTATTACCATCATCATTATCTGCGGCCTATTTGCCATGCAGCGCGCCGGTACCTCGTCGATCGGCAAGCTGTTCGGCCCGCTCATGACACTATGGTTCCTGTTCCTGGCGGGCGCCGGCCTGTTCAACATGCTCGGCAACCTGTCCATCCTACGCGCGCTCAACCCCATCCGCGGCATCATGTTCCTGTTCTCGCCCATCAACCACTCGGGCATCATGGTGCTCGGCTTCGTCTTCCTGTCGACGACCGGCGCCGAGGCGCTCTATTCGGACATGGGTCACGTGGGCAAGGCTAACATTTACGCATCCTGGCCGTTCGTAAAGGCGGCCCTCATCCTTAACTATCTGGGTCAGGGCGCTTGGCTGCTCGCCAACAACTCCAATCCCCAGATGCTCGCGATGGATATCGTCAACCCGTTCTATATGATGCTTCCCGAGCCCCTGCGCCCCTTTGCCATCGTGCTTTCGGCCGTAGCGGCCATCATCGCCTCGCAGGCGCTCATTACCGGCTCGTTCTCGCTGGTATCCGAGGCCACGCGTCTCAACCTTATGCCGCATCTGCGCATCCACTACCCCAGCGACACCAAGGGCCAGCTCTATATTCCGCTCGTCAACAACATCATGTGGGTCGGCTGCATCTTCATCGTGCTGTTGTTCCAAAACTCCGAGCGCATGGAGAGCGCCTACGGCCTCGCCATTACCGTGACCATGCTCATGACCACGACGCTTTTGACGAGCTACATCGCCGGCATCCTCAAGCACAGGCTGGGTGCCTGCGTCTTCGCCCTGCTCTTTGGTGCCATTGAGCTATGCTTCTTCGCCTCGTGCCTCACCATGTTCTTTGACGGCGGCTACGTTATGATCTTCCTGGCGGCACTGCTGTTTGGCCTTATGTACGTGTGGCGTCGCGGCACCGCCATCGAGCGCACGCAGACGATTCTGCTGCCCGTCTCCAAGTACATCGACCAGCTCAATCGCCTGCGCAATGACGAGACCTATCCCGTGCTCGCTGACAATCTGGTATTTCTCACCAACAGCCCCGACCCGCTCACGCTCGACCGCGACGTGCTCTATTCCATCCTGGACAAGCACCCCAAGCGTGCCAAGGCATATTGGTTCATCAACGTGCACGTTACCGACGAGCCCTATACTCACGAGTATTCCGTTGAGACCTTTGGCACAGACTTCCTGTTCCGCGTGCGCTTGGACCTGGGCTTTAAGGTCAATCAGCGCATCAACGCCTACCTACGCCAGATCGTTGGCGATCTGATGGCATCGGGTGAGTTGCCGCCGCAGCATCACACCTACTCCATCTACGAGACACGCGGCAACGTGGGTGACTTCCGTTTTTGCATGCTGCGCAAGATGCTTGCCCCCGAAACGGACATCAACCGCAACGACCATCGCGTCATGGCCATCAAGTACGCCGTCCGCCGCGCCTGCGGAAGCCCGGCACGTTGGTACGGTCTTGAGAACTCGGCCATCATCATTGAGTACGTACCGCTGTTTGCCCGCATGCGCCCGGCCGTTAAGCTCGTGCGCACCCAGGTGCCGCTCGAGGTTCAGATCGAAGAGGCCGAGGAAATGGAAGTCGACATCTTCTCGGACGACTTGGTCAACGGCAACGAGGCCGGCAAGAGCATGAACGTCGATCCCACCGAGCTGCTCGAGAGCGTCGCCGATACGCCCGAGCAACAGCAACTCGACGGCCTCGAGAGCACCCAGCTCAACGACGCCAACTTCTAGCGACGTTATAAATCAACGACAGCGGCCCTGCACCTCACGAGAGACGCAGGGCCGCTTTGCATTGCAGAAAAGCTAACGGCTACGAACGACGCGGCTCGGGAACCACGAGCCTATCGGGGCTCGCGCCCTCGGCATCCATCAGGCTCACGTAGCGAATCGACGGATCCCCATACATCGCGTAGTAATAATTGCCCGTGCGCGCGCTAAAGCATCCGGTGTAGATAGTCTTCTCGAACTTGCCATCGCCCATCCTGGACGCTCCCTCGATCATCACCACGCCCTCGAGCGAGCGGAACATGCGAACGACGTTTTCGGTCTCGCTCTCCTTTTGCGGGTAATTGGCATTGAGGTACGCCGCCTTTACAAAACGGCTCGGCGAATAGCAATCGCCCGGAATGCCGCGCATGCCGGCACCCGCGCCATAGGGCTTGAGCTCGGCGCCACGCCATGTCGCCGTCTGCGGAAAATCGCTTGTGGCGGTGATATAGGTGCGGAGGTTTTCCATGTGCCACGGGAAGGTCGGCTGGTTGGCAAGGGTGTCGACCGGATCGTCGTATACATGCAGGCCGTCAGCCATCATCTCGACCACGATGCTGCGCTGGCTGTCGCCGATAATCCAATGGAGCAGCGACACGCCCAGCCCCTCTCCTGCAGATTTGGCAACAATCACCGTGTCGCGCAGCGCGGCCTCGACCTCATCGACCGTCGAGAACGTCGCTGCCACCCACAGGGGAAACTCATAGGCCGCGATATTGGTCTTTCCATCAACCGGCCCCTCGGCATACTCGGCATAACCCGGGAAATTGAGGCCCGCTACGGCGAGGCCCGCATCGTTGCCGCAATCGAAGAACATAGGGTAGTTCTTGTAATCGATGCACATACCGATCACCGCGTGTGCCGCTGTCGCGTCGTCGATAAACGAATACGGAATGTGAAACCCGCGCGGCATCACGCGAACCTGCTGGCCGTAGTCAAAGCTCCAGTCGAGGTTGCGGCCTAGATACATGTGGCCAGAATTATCGGTAAATCGAATACTCGTGCACATAGCGCCTCCTAGCTTTACGTTCCTGCTAAGGTTATTGTCACCAAACAAAAAGGCGCTAAACACAAAAGCCCGGACATGACAACAATGTCACGCCCGGACTATTCAAGCTGGATAAACTCAACCAAGTTAACCCCGCAGGTCGTCTAAGGGGTCAAAGTGCCGCAGATTGCCACGAAAGAGGGGCGCCGCGTACTAACGTACGCAAGCGACGATTGAGCGGCAAGGTGCGGTGCTTTGATCCCCTTAGACCAACTTGCCGAGACAGTGGTCGATCATATGCTGGACCATTTGCGCCTCGAAGCCGACGAAGTCCTGCTTGCGCTCGCGCATCTTGCCGTCGACGATCACGTCATAAGCGACCTTGCACTTGATGTAGCGCGTGGACTTGGTGACCTCCTCGTGCGTCAGGCAGCTCTCCTCCATCTTGCTGGCGCCCAGGCCAAACACCAGACGGGGGTTGTAGAGCACATGGGGCTCGCCGGCATCGTCCAGGTAGACGCAGACCTTCTTGGTGACGCCGATCTGGTTAGCGGCAAGGCAGCCGGCATCGTCGAGCGACTTGATGGTATCGATCAGGTCCTGTGCCACCGACTCGTCCTCGACGGTCGCGACCTCGCAACGCTGGGACAGAACAGCCTCGTCGTGGCAGAGCTCTTTAATCATACGTTCCTCCATAGGGGTCGTTGTAACTGCTTAAGTATACGGTACCCACACATTTTCATGCGAAAAATACCGTCCGTCTGCTACAAAGCGCCGAACATCAACATGCGAGGAACATCAACCTTTCAAAGGCGATATAGTAGTTGAGTTCGTGTCAATCGGCCTAAACTCGGGGCCGAACAAGGAAAGGGTATGCATGGACGAACTTTTTCACGTCAGTGAGCGCAAGTCCACAATCGGGACCGAACTTCGCGCTGGACTGACAACATTCCTGGCGATGGCCTACATCATCGCCGTCAACCCTGCGGTGCTCTCGGGCGCCGGCATCGATGCGGGAGCGCTCGCCTGCGCCACCTGCCTGGGCGCCGGCATCATGACCATCTGCATGGGCATCTTCGCCAACCGCCCGCTCGCCTGCGCGTCGGGCTTAGGCGTCAACGCGATGATCGCCGGAATCACCACCACCGTCTGCGGCGGTGACTGGCACGTGGCCATGAGCGTCATCTTCCTCGAGGGTATCGTCATCTTGCTGCTCGTGCTTTGTGGCCTGCGCGAGGCCATCATGGACGCCATCCCGGTTGTCCTGCGTCACGCCATCTCGGTGGGTCTGGGCCTGTTCATCGCCATGATTGGCCTGTGCGATGCCGGCATTATCACCGCTGGCGCCGGTACACTCGTCGGTCTGGGCGACATCACCTCCCCCACCTTCATCGTCGGCATCATCTCCATCCTGGTGACGGTCGCCCTCGCCTGCCGCAACGTCCCCGGCTCGCTGCTCATCGGCATCGTCGTCGCCGTCATCGCCGGTATCCCCCTAGGTGTGACCCAGGCTCCGACCGGCATCATCGCCCCGCTCGACTTCTCGAGCATCGGTGGCCCCATCGCCGACGCCGGCGGCGTGCCCGCCATCGTCAAGGTCCTTACCGACCCCGCGCTCCTCGTCATCTCGTTCTCGCTGCTCATGAGTGACTTCTTCGACACCATGGGCACCGCGATGGCCGTGGCCAAGCAGGGCGAGTTCCTCACCGACGACGGCAACGTCGAGAATATCAAGGAGATCCTGATCGTCGACTCCGCCGCCGCTGCTGTGGGCGGTTTCATGGGCGTCTCCTCCATCACCACCTTCGTCGAGTCCACCTCTGGCGCTGCCGACGGTGGCCGCACGGGCCTCACCTCCGTCACCACCGGCGTGCTGTTCATTCTCGCCGCGTTCTTCTCCCCCATCGTCACTATCGTTTCCAGCGCCGCCACCTGCGGTGCCCTGGTCTACGTCGGCTACCTCATGATGAGCGAGGCCTCCGAGATCGACTGGTCCGACGTGTCGCAGGGTTTCCCGGCGTTCATGATTGTCGCCGGCGTGCCCTTCACCTACTCCATCTCTGCCGGCATTGGCCTGGGCTTTATCGCCTACGTGGTCGTCGCGCTCTTTAAGGGCGAGGCCTCCAAGATCAAGCCGCTCATGTGGATCGCAGCCCTCGCCTTCCTCGTCTACTTCTTCGTGGCGTAACGGCATAGTCTGCTAAAGCAAAACAACAAGGCGCGGAATCGCATCGAGCGGCTCCGCGCCTTTCTTTTAGCGTCTGCCCCCGTGTCAGCGTGCGACAATTGAGGCTGTCAATATCACAACACCGAGAGAAGCCTGCCTTGGAAGCGCATCATAAGCAGATAACCGTTTATTCAGAGTGTGCGGAAGGCGCGCCCGTCATCTATCTCCCCGTGGTTATGGGCAACGGTAGTGAAGTCTACGAGCGCTGCCGAGAGCTCGACTGCCCGCCGTTCACCCTTGTCGCCATTGGAGGGCTCGATTGGAATCGCGAGCTGAGCCCCTGGGAATGCGACGGAACTATACGAGATGCCGAGCCCTTTGGCGGACAGGCTGCTGGTTTTCTTGACGAGTTGTTGAAGCAGATAATCCCCCAGGCCGAATCATCGCTCCCGCAACCGCCCGCCTGGCGCGGCGTTGCCGGCTACTCGTTGGCGGGTCTTTTTGCACTGTGGGCACTTTGGCAAACAGATGTCTTTGAGCGCGTGGCGAGTGCATCGGGGTCGCTGTGGTTCCCCGGCTTTATCGACTACGCGCGCGAGCGCACGATGACGGCTACGCCCGACGCCGCCTATCTGTCGCTCGGTAAAAAGGAAACCAAGACGCCCAACCGCATGATGCGGCACGTACTCGACGATACGCGCGCGATGGAAGAGCTGTTTATCGAGCGCGACATCCCAACAACGCTGGAGCTCAACCCCGGCAATCATTTTGCCCAAACTGACCTGCGCATGGCGCGCGGCATCCACTGGATACTGACGCATTAAAAATGGCGTCCACGCGTACGCACGGGCGCCATTTTTTGATTTAGCTGAACACAACTACTATTCGACAGTCTCCTCGAGTTCAGATACGGCGGGCGTCGAGGATTGGGACATGGAAGTCCTTTCATGATGGAAGGACGATCAGGCATATCGGATAACCTGCCCGAACGATATGATCCGAACCATTGTACGTGATACGCCATGTTTCGCACGCGCCGTCACCTACAAACGGTAGCGTTACTTCCAAACGCGCTCGGCAATGCGCTTGACCAGCGCGATCTTCGCCCACTGCTCGTCCTCGGTCAGCTTGTTGCCAATCTCGCAGCTGGCAAAGCCGCACTGGGGCGACAGGTACAGATTCTCGAGCGGCACATACTTTGCGGCTTCGCTGATGCGCTCGACGATAACATCCTCGTTCTCGAGCTCTGCCGCCTTGGTGGTTACCAAGCCCAGCACGACCTTCTTGCCGGGAGCAACGTACTTGAGCGGCTCAAAGCCGCCGGCGCGCGGCGTGTCGAACTCCAGATAGAACGCATCGACATTCTCATGTGCGAACAGGTACGGCGCGATGGGATCGTAGCCGCCCTCAAAAGCGTAGGTGGAGTGGTAGTTGCCGCGGCACACGTGCGTGTTGATAACCAGATCGTCGGGCTTGCCCTCGATGGCGGCGTTGTTGAGCGCCACGCCCAGCTCGCTTACCTTTTGCAGGTCAACCGGGCTCATGCCGGTCTTGGACACAAAGTCGGTATCGCAATAGATGCCCCAGGTGCAGTCATCAAACTGGATGTTGCGGCATCCTGCTGCGTACAGGTCGGCGATCACCGTGCGATAAGCGGCTGCAATGGCGTCGGCAAGTTCCTCATCGGTCTTATAGACAGCGCGCAGGCTCTCCTGCTGGCCGTCGCAGCGATCGAGCGTGACCTCAGAGAACGTCTGGATAGGCGCCGGGATGGTCTGGCGTGCAACGTGGCCCTCGCCCTCAAGTGCCTTGACAAACTTAAAGTGCTCGACGAAGGGGTGGTTCTCGCCGCTAATGGGGCCGGTCACCACGGCGGTATCGGCCGTCGTCTCCTCATCATGGAACATATAACCCGTACGCGAGGTACGACGCTCAATGCCATTGAGGCCCCACATAAAATCGAGGTGCCAGTAGCTGCGGCGGAACTCGCCATCGGTGATGACCTGTAGGCCAGCGGCCTTTTGCTTGTCCACCAAATCGCGGATGGCGTCGTCCTCGACGGCCTTAAGACCGGCGGCGTCGAGTTTGCCCGCAGCGTAGTCGGTACGGGCGTCCTTCACGGCCTGCGGACGAAGAAAGCTGCCAACGATATCGGCGCGAAACGGCGCGTTCGGTTGAATCGAAGTGCTCATAGATATCTCCCTTTGCATTGGTTGCTTTACTGGGACAGAGTATGAGCGCTTATATGGCCATCGTAAAATATACGTTTATAACAGTTTGATATAGATACTTCCTATATCAGTCTGGACCGCCATAAAGAGATTTGACCCGCGTGGAGCACAGCAGCCTAGATATGCTGGCGGATCGCGTCGATATAGGCTTGGCCGTAGCGCGTGAGCGTCGTGTTCTTGCGCGTGATGATGCCGATCTCCATGTACTCGTCCACATCGAGCGGAATCGAGATGATGCCGGGGCCGTTGAGCTCGTGACTGATCACGCCCGAACACACCGTGTAGCCGTTGAGGCCCATGGCCAGGTTGAACAGTGTCGCACGGTCACGCACGCGGATATTCTTGCGGCGCTCAAAGGTCGAGGTCAGTTCCTCGGAATAGTAGAACGAGTTATAGCTGCCCTGCTCGTAAGACAAAAACGGGTAGTCTTCCAAGTCCTCGAGCGTCACGCTGGAGCGGCCCGCCAGCGGATGGTCGGCGCACACGAAGACATGCGGCGTGGCGCAGAAGAGCCCTTCGAACACGAGCTCGTTGGCCGCCAGCATGCGCTCGATGACCTCGCGATTGTGCTCCGACAGATACAGGATGCCGAGCTCGCTTTTCATATGCGCGACGTCCTCGATAATCTCGTGGGTCTGTTCCTCGCGCAGGGTAAAGTCGTAGCGCGCGGCATCGAACTCACGGATCACATCGACAAACGCGTTAACGGCAAAGGAATAATGCTGGCAGCTCACACTAAAGTGCGGCACCTGCTCGGACGCGCCCTTGTACTTGCCTTCGAGCAGATCGGCCTGGTCGAGCACCTGTCGCGCGTAGCCCAAGAAGGTCTCGCCTTCCTCGGACACAATGACGCCCTTGTTGGTGCGCTCAAAGATGTGCACACCCATCTCGTTTTCGAGATCGCGAATCGATGCGGTAATCGAAGGCTGCGACACAAAGAGCCGGCGCGAGGCCTCGGTGATGCTGCCGCATTCGGCAACTTTGACGACATATCTGAGCTGCTGGAGCTTCATAGCCTTCTCCCTAGACGTTCATGATGCCGAGATCCGCCGCGTCCATCTGACGCATAAACGGCGGCATCTCCCCCGTCGCGGCGCAGGCGGCAATCTGGTGCAGAGCCCCGGCGACCGCATCGTCTGCCGCAGCGCCGATATGCCAGCGCGCGGCAGCCGTGACGGCCTCGTTGGCATTGGCGACTGCAACGGAGTTGGGAACGGTGCCAATCATGGGCAGGTCGTTATCGGAATCGCCAAATACGGCCACCTCGTCGGGCGTCAGGTCCAAAGCGCGCGCCAGCTCCAGCGCAGCGCAGCCCTTGTCCCAACCGGCCGGAAGGATGTCGAACAGGCGCACACGATTGTTGGGAAACACGAGCGAGAGTTCCGGTACCTCAGCGGCAACGCGCTCGCGTAGCTCCGCGAGCTCCTCACGCGAACGGGCACTCCAGATATTCGCCTTGAACACCGGCGCGTCATCGACGACGGGACGGCACGGGGCCTCTTCGCCTTTGAGCCATGCGTTGCCGCCCGACTCCATGGCGCGACGAACGCGCTCGGGGTCACTCGTCACGCAATAGGCATCGTTGCCCCAAAAGTCATCGCCCAGGCTATAGACCTTCAGATAGGTATCGTCGGTCTCTTGCTCAAGATAGTCGGCAAGACGCATGAGGGCACCGTTGTCGCTCGCACGGGAGGCAACAACCTCGCCGTCGACAAACATCACCTGTCCGTTACAGAACGCGCCAGTCGAAAAGCACTCGGAACGATTTTTGAACATCCAACCCATCGCGGACGGCTGGCGACCCGAAACCGGGCCAAAGTGCAGACCCGCCGCCTGCATGGCATGAATGCCCTCGATGGCGTAGTCGCTAGCGCCGTCATGCCCGGCTGGAATCAGCGTATCGTCCATATCGGTCAGCACAAGTTTAATCATAAGGCCCCCCATTCGTATCGGTCCTACCTATTGTAACGACCTGCCAAAATAAACCTGTCCCTTTTTGGCAGGTGCGCTAGTATAGTGAGCAACAGATTCGATGCGGGAGTGCCGGCGGTGCAAACCACAAGGCTGAGAGGGCATGGGGCCCAATCCTTTGAACCTGTCAGTTAATGCTGGCGTAGGGAGCATGCCGCCTTTACAGGGGCGCTGTCTATGCACAGCGCCCCTTTTCTATGCCAAGGAGGCATGTGCAGTGATTGATTCGGAACAGCTTAAGCAAAATGTGGTCAAGGCCGTAGAGGAGATTCGCGCCACCAATCCGATGGCCGGCTCCATCACCAACACGGTGACGATCGACTTTGTCGCCAACGCACAGCTCGCCGTGGGCGGATCGGCCGCCATGGTCTATCTGCCCGACGAGGGCGAAGCGCTCGTTGCCGGCGGCGGCGCCATCTATCTCAACATGGGCACGCTCTTCCCTATCTACGAGCAGACGATTCCCCGCGCGGCGAAGGCGGCACACGACGCCGGCAAGCCCTGGGTGCTCGATCCGGTGGGTCTGGGCATCGGTAGCCTGCGCACCCAGCTGGTAAACGAGCTCAAGCAGTACAAGCCCGCCATCGTGCGCGGCAACGCCTCCGAGATCATCGCACTCGCCGGCCTGTGGGGTCTTGAGGGCGAGGCGGCTGATCTGAGCCGCGTACGCGGTGTCGATACCACCGACACGGTCGACGCCGCCCGCGATGCCGCCGTGGCGCTCGCCCGCTACACC
>UROA01000038.1 GCA_900549355.1 uncultured Collinsella sp.
TGCCGGAAGCCTCGGCGTCATCGATCATGGCCTTGGCGATACGGTCCTTGACGGAGCCGGCGGGGTTGAAGTATTCCAGCTTGACGAGCACGCGGGCCTTGAGGTCCTCATCGGCCTCAAAGTGAGTGAGCTCCAGAAGCGGAGTGTGGCCGATAAGCTGATCGATGGACGTGTAAACATTGCTCATGATGAACCTCCAAAGTGTTCAAATGACTGGATACCGTGTGGTTTTACGGTGTGTGTAGCAGCGAAACCCACAAACCTTATGGGTTGTTCGTTTTGCTGTTGGCAAGCATAGTAGACAGTAAAGCCTAGTAACGCAATAGGAAATAGAAGATTATTACGAGTCGATTAACCATCTTGACCGGAACGGGTATTTTCAAAACAAATTTTTCGGCTAGAATTTCTACGGACTAAATGACCGAAAGGCAGCACTATACATGTTGGTTTCTACTAAGGGCAGATATGCCCTGCGCGTTATGGTCGACCTGGCCGAGCACCAGGCGGCCGGTCGCATCCCGCTCAAAGAGATCGCGGCGCGCCAGGGGATTTCCGAGAAATATCTGGAGAACATCTTGGCTACGCTCGTGCGCGCCAACATGCTTTCGGGTATGCGTGGCAAGGGCGGCGGCTATGTGCTCACGCGCCCGCCCGAGCAATACACGGTGGGCGAGATCTTGCGCCTGACCGAGGGCAGTCTGGCGCCGGTCGCCTGCCTGGATGGCGACTGCAAGGGCTGCTCGCGTTCGGATGAGTGCCCCACGCTCGACGTGTGGAAGAACCTGGACAAGCTCATCAACGACTACCTCGACGGTGTGACGCTCGATCAACTTGTCGCTCCCAACCATGGCTACGACTACGTCATCTAACCCACACCTGCATTTGGGGACGGGGTGGAAATGGTAGATTCTCTCGCCCTTTGAGACTTGAAAAATAAGTAGGCCGCCCATTTTTGCGATGGGCGGCCTTCGTTTTGGGCTGTTGAGACGGACACGGCCGGAATGGCCGTTTTAGTCCTCGGCGATGCTGTCGAGGATGCTGCGCGTGATGGACACCAGGATGCTGCCCATAAAGGCCGATCCAAAGCTGGCGATGGAGATGCCGACGCCCAGCAGGTTGACCGACAGGTAGCTCGCGAGCTCAAGCATAAAGCTGTTGACGACAAGCTGGAAAATGCCCAGCGTAATAATCGTGAGCGGCAGCGAGATGACCGTCAGGAACGGCTTGACGAGCGAGTCGACGATGTTGAGGAACAGTCCCACGAAGGCGAAACAGACCCAGGCCTCGGCAAAACCGAAGGGCTGGATGCCGGGAACGAGGAACGTGGCGATCGCGATGGCGATCGAGGTAAAGAGCCAGTTAAGCATAAAGCGCATGGCGTGAATCCTTTCTTGCGCCGGGATTGCTGGCGTCGCGTGAAGCGGCTTACGGCGGCGACCTGGATGGTTGCGCGGGCGCGCCGCGGTGTTTGGGCGCCCATTGTCTCAAATATTCGTGGAGCTTACGTGCGCATATGGTTTCTAAACGGCGTTCGTCCTGAAAAACGCGCCGCTGGCAGAGAGTCTTGTCGCTTTAGTTTGGTGGTGTGCTACACTGCTACGGGCAAAAGCCACAGGCGTTGCCCTATTGCATAGAACGGGCGAACGATGCCCGATGTCAGTATCAACTTCGATGCCTTTTGGCGGGTTTGGCGGTGATCGATGAATATCGAGAACATGTTTGACAAGCCTGATGTCAAGCAGCTGGTCCACGCATTTAGCCTTTTGGACGACGAGAAGGATATCCAAGCGTTTTTGACCGATATCTGCACGCCGCGCGAGATTTGCGACCTTTCTCAGCGTTTGCAGGTTGCGCGCTATTTGGACGAGGGCGAGCCTTATGTTGAGGTTCAGGCCCGTACCGGCGCTTCGTCCACCACAGTGAGCCGCGTTTCAAAGGCGCTGAACGGCGAGTACGGTGGCTACCGCAAGATCCTCATTAAGTTGGAGGATGGCGAATAAGCCAGCGACAACATTGAATTACGAAGAACCGTCCCTCCGGGGGCGGTTTTTTGATCCCTTGGGGACGGAGGAAAACGGATCACCGGGTTGGACTGACCCCCTCTGTGATCCATTTTCCTCCGTCCCCAAGGGATCAAATCTGTTGGCGTGGGGCAAATCTGTCCGCGTGGGCGGGTAGGATGGATGCATTGATTATTGCGAACAGTTTGAGCGGAGGACCATGCCTGTTCGAATCTATACCACCAATACCGGCACGGATTTGAGCGATGCCGAGTCGGCGCTGCTTGCCGACCTTATTGCCCGTCACGGGCGTGCCGTGTTGCTGGCACCAACGTTTGCCGAGCTCGACCTGTGCCGTCATGATGCGGCGGAAGCCGGGGTTTCACTGGGTATCGACTACAAGACGCCTTCGTCGTGGCTTCGCTCGCTTTGGGAGCTTTTGGGCGACGGGCGCGATTTCATCGACAACCTGCAGCGCCAGATGCTGTTTTCGGATATGATTGCCCGCCGCGATGATGCCGATCTTCAGCCGCTTTCGTGTGGCCAGGGCACGGTGCGCATGCTCGCGCGCATGGCTCGCGATGTGCTTCCGGGTGTGGCAGGGACGGGTGCCGAGCGATGCGGTGGCAACAATTGCCAGCCTGAGCCAAAAAGCGATGCCGAGGCTCGCGTGTTCGAGCTTTTGCGCGCCTACGCGAGCGGCTTGGACCTTCGAGACATGGTCGAGCCCTGCGAGGCGGCTGACCTTATGGCCGAGGTGCTGGCCGACAACCTTCCGGCGTGCGCCCGCGCGGTATGCGTGCGCGGTATCACGTCGTTTACGCACGGCCTACTCGAGCTGCTGTCTGCCGTGGCGAACAATGGGGGAGAGGTCGTCGTGCTGCTTGCCCGCGAGCAGGCGGCGATGCGCGAGGAGCTTGCCACGGCATTTGATGCCCGCGGTGTGCTGTTTGAGATCGCGCCGCTGGGGGACGACGCCGTCGCGTCTGATGTCGCTTGCGGGGCCGCCGCTCAGCCTGCCTTTATTGAGGTCGCCGGCCCCCATGCCCGTGCCCATGCTTATGCGGACGCCATCGATAAGTTGGTGAAATCGCACAAGGAGTCCAAGGCCGATAAAACGACTGCAACGCCCGCCGACCCCGTGCGCGTGCTCGTTGTTTCTGCCCGGGCATCCCAGCTGTTCGGTGAGCTCGCCTCTCGTCTGGCGGCGCGTCACATTGCGGCCGAGACGACTGAGTTCACGGCGTTTTCCCAGTCCATCGCGGGTAGGCAGTTTACGGCGCTCGCCAACCTGATCGAGCGTATGAAAGCCGCCGACGAGGGCACCGCTTCCAAGACCGAGTGGTGGCCCGCTCCAGAGCTTACCGACTGGATTTATAGCCCGCTTTCGGGTGCCGACGCCGCGAGCGCCCGCGGCTTCGACAAGAACATGCGCCTGTCGCGCAGCAAGACCACTGCGGGCGTCAAGAGCCTGCTGCAGAGCGTGCAGGGCCAGGTGAGGGGCGCCCGCAAGGCTGCCAGCGAAGATAACTGGTTTAAGAACGTGCCGTGCGTGGTCTCGGACGTGTTTCAGGCGCTGTGGCGCGACAAACCCGTGACGGCGCTCAAGGCCATGCTCGCCGTTGCCGAGGCGCTGCCCGATCGCGCTCTAGGCGGCCTTGACGGCCAGGCCCGTCGCCAGGCAGAGACGGCCTTACTGCGACATGCCATCGACATCCTTATGAACGATGCTCACGCGCTCGACGTGTCGCAGGCCGCGACCGTGCCGGTTCTCGACGGCGTTCGAACTAAGGTGGACAAGCGCAGTACCGCATACGATTACGAGACCTACGAGGTCGATCGCACGCCACGGGCGCAAGTGCGCTTCGTGTCGCTTGCCGATGCGTCGGTTTTGCGTCCTGGCGGCTACGATGCCGTGCTGTTTGCCGATGTCGACCTGGACAGCTATCCGCTTTCGCACGAAGAGGGCCCGCTTGCCACGTTGACGACCGAGCTGCGCCGCGACGGCGTGTCTTTGGAGCCCGCCGCCCTGCTGCGCGTGCGCTTTGGCCGTGCAATGCAGGCGACGAGCGGTCCGGTCGCGCTTGCCCGCGTGACACACGATCGCCAGGCGCGAGAGTGCTACCCGGCAGCCGTATGGACCGAGCTGCGGGCACATGCCGAGGCCGCTGGCGCTGCCAAGCCCACGTGCGTGGGTGAGGGCGATATCGTAAGGGACTTCGATCCCGCGGCGGGCGAAGGCCTCAAGCGCGAGCGCGTGACCTGTGAAGCCCCTCAGCATCTGAGTGCCGAGGCCGTGCCGTATTTGGTCCTGTGCCGTCGCGATGGCGAGGGTGAGGACGCGCCGCTCGTGCCGCGTCTGACGTCCGCCTCGCAGATCGAGGCCTATTCCACCTGCCCGCTGTGCTGGTTCGTCTCGTATCGCGTCAAGCCCCAGTCTATCGACGCGGGCTTTGGCAACATGGAGAAGGGCAACTTTGTCCACGACGTGCTGGAACATCTGCATGCCCGTCTGCCCCAAGAGGGCATGGAGCGCGTGACGCCCGAGAACCTGCCGCGCGCTCAGGAACTGCTACACGAGGTCTTTGACGAGACCTTGGCCGAGCACGCCGGCAAGCGCGGTACCGAGGGCCCGCTGGTGCCGCTCTCTCCAGTGGAGGAGCGCCAGGTGGCCGAGATCTTGCCGCAGTTGGAGGGCGTGCTAGCCTACGAGTCCGAGGCGCTTGCCCCCTTTGCCCCGCGTTACCTGGAGTTCGCCTTCAACGAGCTCAAGGTCGAGTATGCCGGTTGGCCGCTTGGCGGGCGCATCGACCGCGTGGACGTGGACGCCGAGAATCGTGCTGTGGTGATCGACTACAAGCATCGCACGGGCGTCGAGGAGTTTAAGCTCGCCGACCCTACGGTGCGCGACGAGGAGTCGGGCGCGGCGCCCATCGACGATCCGCGGTGGCTACCGCCCCATACCCAGACGCTTATCTACGCGCAGGCCATGCGCCGGGCGCTGGATTTGGACACCCGCGCGGCGCTCTATTTTTCGACCAAGGGCGGCAAGCCGGCGTTGCGCGGTGCCGCGAGCGCCGAGCTGCTCGAGGAAGAGCGCGGCGACGGCCGCATCCCGGGCCTTAAGAAGGGCTTTCCGGGCGAGGGCGGCAGCATGGACTTCGACGCCCTGCTCGATCGCGTGGAGGCCGGCATCGCCGAGCGCCTGCGCGAGCTCGAGGCAGGCAACGTTGCCGCCGTCGACCCGACGTCGGCTCAGGCCGCGCATGCGCGCTGCTCGTATAACCACGAAGGAACGTTTGTAAGGAGGGACGTGTAGACCATGGATCTTTCGACTTTGATGCCGCAGCAGCTGCAGATTGTCAAAACGCTCGACCGTCCGCTGTTTGTCTCGGCGGGCGCCGGTTCGGGCAAGACCTTTACCCTCACGCGCCGCATCGTCTACGCGCTCTCTCCCGAATCCGGTCCGTTCGTTGAGCATCTGGACCAGGTGCTCGCCATTACCTTTACCAAAGATGCCGCGGCCGAGATCCGTGACCGCGTGCGCCGTGCGCTTATCGACGAGGGCATGGACGAGGAGGCCCTGACCGTCGACGATGCGTGGATCTCGACCATTCACGGCATGTGCTCGCGTATCCTGCGCGCACACGCGTTGGAGCTGGGCATCGACCCCGAGTTCACGGTACTCACCGATACCGACGAGCTCATGGACCAGGCTGTTGAGCATGTGCTGGCCCGCGCGACGGCACCCGATGCCGCCCCCGAGCTCGCGGCATCGCTCAAGGCCCTCTATGCCTGGTATCCCATGGCGGGCGAGGGCGGTCCCTTTGGCGCCGGCACTACCATCAAGGGCCTGGTGCGCGAGCTGCGAGCACATGCCGGGGGCGGGGGCTGCGGGAGCTCGCGAGCCAGCTGCCGGGCGGCATGGACGACGTGAGCGTGGCGCGCGGCCAGGCCGACACCTCGGCGCTTGCCGATGCCTATCGCGCGGCGCTGGGTGCGAGCAAGGCCTCGACCGAGAAGGTGCAGGCGGCGCTCGATGCCATCGACGCGTTCGAGGCGAGCGGCAAGACCATGGCCGATGCGGCGCGACTCATGATGTCGTGCACCATGCCGCGCGCGAGCAAGGCATTCCCTAAGGAGCAGGTCGAGCTGCTCAAGGCCGAGGCCGCCGATGCGTTTATCAATATCGTGCTTGCCTGCGGTGGCCCGGCGCTCGATGCGCTGGTGGGCCTGGCCCGTTCCGTGGAGGCTGAGTATCGCGCGCTGAAGGCTGCCCAGTCCGCCCTCGATAATAACGACCTGCTGCGCATGGCCTACGAGGCCCTGCGCGATTACCCGGCCATCCGAGCGGCATACGAGGGCCGCTTTAAGATGGTCATGATTGACGAGTTCCAGGATACCGACCAGATGCAGGTCGATCTAATCCGCTACCTGACGGGTGCGGGGGAGCGCGCGCTGTGTACCGTGGGCGATGCACAGCAGTCGATCTATCGCTTCCGCGGCGCCGAGGTCGAGGTATTCCGTCGCCAGGAGCGCAAGGTGGGCTCGTCTGCCGCGCCCGAGGCGACTGCCGTGACCGACACCCCCGCCGGCGAGCTCGTCAATCTCGTGCGCAACTTCCGCAGCCATGACGAGGTGCTGCGTTACGTGGCACGCGTCTTCGACGGCGATGACGGCGGCCTGATGCAGGGTTTTTTGGATCTTGAGGCGAGCGACGGCCGCAAGGACACGCTGGTGGCAGACGCCTCGCGTCGCCAGGCCCTCTTTGTTGCCGGCGGCAGTACGCAGGAGCGCACACAGGCCAAGGCCCGTGCGATCGCCGAGCGCTTCCGCGCGCTTGCCGATGCCGGCCAGCCCCAGGGCGGCATGGTGCTGCTGCTGGGCCGCATGACCAACGCCGACGTCTACGCCCAGGCCTTCCGCGACCAGGGGCTCGACTGCGTCATCGCGGGCGGCTCGGTCTTTGCCCAAGCAGCCGAGGTGCAGACGGTGCGCGCCCTGGTTTGTGCGCTCGCCAATCCGGCCGATACGGCGCAGGGCCTTATGCCGCTGCTCGCCTCGCCGATGTTTGCACTCGGCGCCCAGGAGTTCCTGGCGCTGGCGACCAAACTCGACGATCAGACGGGCGAGACGTCGCGCCGCAACATCGATGCGGGCATCATGAGCGATTCCGATGTGCCGGGTTTGCAAGACTTGCCGCTCGTGACGCGCGCCCGCGAGGTGCTGCGGTATGCGCTTCGTTGCGTGGGGCGCGATTCGTTCGCCGCCATCGCGCGCGACGTGGTCAACGCCTCCGGCTGGTTTGTACGTCTGGCACAGCGTGGTCCCGAGGGCAAGGCCATTGCCGCCAACGTGCTCAAGGCACTCGACGCCGTGGCCGAGGAGGAGGCCGAGTTCGGCAACTCGCCGCGTTCCATCGCGCTGGCCTTCGACCGCTTCTTGGCGGGCAAGGAAGCCCCGGGTGCCCTCAACGAGGAGGGCGACGGCGCGGTGCGCATCATGACGGTGCATGCCTCCAAGGGTCTGGAATATCCGGTCGTGGCGGTCGCCGAGTGCTTTGGCGTGCGTAAGTCCTCGGGTGCGGCACAGATGGGTCGCGTCGAGGGCGGAGCACAGGTCGTGGCACTGCCGGCACGTTTTGACGGCGTTAAGCTCGCCGACGGTACCTTTGTGAAGGGCGACGACGTCAAAAAGCAGTTTGAGCATGCGTTTAAGGGCAAGGGCACGTCGCTGTGGCTGCCGCCGGAGCTCATGGAGGACGTCTGTGCGACGGGCTCTCCCGCCGAGGCATTTGCCCGCCTGCGCAACGACGACCTGCGGCTTTCGCTCGAGGAGCGGGCCCGCTTGCTCTACGTTGCCATGACGCGTGCGCGCGAGCTGGTGATCTTGGCGATGGATGCTGGCGTGAGCCGTGGCAAGGTGACGGCGCCGACCTTCGATGTCGAGACGGATCTGACCTACGACGTGCTCCGCCGTATTTTGCCGACCGACGCTCTGGACATGCCCCAGCTCGATGCCGACCGCCTGGTGTTCGACAACTCCCAGTCGGGCGACTACGAGCTCATTTCGCTTTCTGACTTTACCTTTGGCGAGCAGGCGTTTGAGGCTAACGCTTCGCTGGATGCCGAGGGCAGGCTTGTTCGTGGCGATGTCGATACAGATGCTGCCGACGATTCGGCCAGTACAATCGTCCCCGGTCCTGCCGAACCCAAACCCGATTCGTTTGAGCTTGTGTATCCCCAGGCAGTGGGCGTGCGCATGGGCATCTGTCCGTATCCGATGCGTGACTCGTATAGCTACTCGTCAATCGCCGCGGCACTCCATGCCGAGACGGAAGACCGTGCCGCCGAGGCTCGTGTTCCCATGGACGAGTCCAGCGATGATGCAGAGTCGGATGGTTCCGAGATGACGGATGCGGACGTGGCCGCCGTTGAGCCCGCCGGCAACCCCATGGCGCTGGGCTCGGCGTTCCACGCCGCCTGCCAGTGGCTCATCGAGATGGGTGCCGATACGCTGCCCGCTGAGCGTGCCGACGCCCTAGCTCGCCTGTGGCGCCTGACGCCAGAACAGCGCGAGCGCTTCGATGTCGCTCTGGATCGCTGGCTCAAGTCGTCGGTTCGCGCCGAGCTGCTCGCGTGGCCGTGCATCCGTGCCGAGGTGCCGTTCTTCTCGCTGGGCTGCGAGGACGAGGACATCGCCCGCTACGGTGTCTATGCCGAGGGCGCCATCGATGCACTGGCCACCGACCCGGCCGATCCGTCGCGCGCACTGGTCATCGATTACAAGACGGGTGGCACGCCGGATGAGACGCCGGACCAACTGCTCGAGAAGCACGCCCTGCAGGCGCGCGTTTACGCCGACGTGTTGCACAAGGCGGGCTTTGAGACGGTGACGGTCAAGTTCGTTCGCGTGGAGCAGGCGAATCCAGCCATCTTCGTCGAACCCGCCGAACCTCAAGTAGTCACCTACAATCTCTAGCCCTCAGATAACTTGCGGTGGAATACGGGCTGTTTTGGCCAAAAAAGCCGCCAAACAGTCCGCATTTCACCGCAACTGCAAGAGGAGCCGTGTGGGTTTGGCTAGGTTCGGGTGCTGTCCGTGCCGTGCGGTAAAATCGTTCAGTCAGAACACGAACCCGCATCGGAGCTCATCACATGGCATTCGTCCATCTGCACAATCACACTGTTTTCTCCATGCTCGACGGCGCAACCCGTATCCAGGATATGGTCAATCGTGCCGTTGAACTTGGCATGCCCGCCGTGGCCATTACCGACCACGGCTACATGTATGGCGTGCCCGACCTGGCGCTGGCCTGCGACGCCGTCAATCACAACACGCCCGAGTACAAAACCTGGAGCCACGACAAGGCCTTCTTGGAAAAGGACCGCCGCGACGAGCTGGTGGAGCCCGACCCCGAGGCAAACCCGCGCGAGCATGCCCAGTACGTCAAAGACATGGCCATGTGGGACGAGAAGGGCAACATCGACGAGCTCAAGCCGCCCCTGGTCATCAAGCCCATCTTTGGCTGCGAGGTCTACTTTACGCCGGACGAGACCCTTGCCCGCGACCACAAGCCCGAGCTCTACCATATGATCCTCCTGGCCAAAGACCAGGAAGGCTACGTCAACCTAATGCAGACGGTCTCCGAGGCCGCCGTGCAGGGCTTTTACTACAAGCCGCGCGTGACGCTCGACAACCTGCGCCGCCATGCCAAGGGCATGATCTGCACGAGCGCCTGTATCGCGGGCATCATCCCCAAATACATCGACCGCGGCGACATGGAAGGCGCCATCAAGTGGGCCGAGACCTTCCGTGATACCTTCGAGCCCGGTGACTTCTACATCGAGATCCAGGAACACGGCATCACCACCGACAACGGCCTGACTGACGAGCAGATGGACCGCACGCTCATCGACATCGCCAAGCAGGTGGGCGTCAAGGTCATCGCCACCAACGACTTCCACTACCTGCGCCGCGAGGATGCGCCCGTGCAGGACGTCATCATGTGCATCGGCATGAACGCCAAGGTCGACGACCCCAACCGCATGCGCATGACCGGCTCGGAGTTTTACATGAAGACCGAGGAGGAGATGCGGGCGATGTTCCCGTATTGCCCCGAGGCCTGCGACAACACGCTCGAGATCGCCGACAAGTGCTACGTTGAGCTGGACTGGGACTCCATCATCCTGCCGCGCTTCCCGTTGCTCGACCCCGGCGAGACGCACGAGAGCCAGTTCCGCCGCGAGTGCGAGAAGGGCCTGCGCCAGCACTACGGTGACGACTGGGCCACGCGCGAGATCGGTGGCGTCAACATCAAAGAGCGCTTTGAGTACGAATACAAGGTCATTTGCGACAAGGGCTTTGCCGCCTACTTTTTGATCGTTGCCGAGTACGTGCAATGGGCCAAAGACAACGGCATCGGCGTCGGCCCCGGCCGTGGCTCGGCCGCCGGCGCTATCGTCGCCTACGCCATGAACATCACCGCGTTCGACCCGCTCGAGAACGGCCTGATGTTCGAGAGGTTCCTGTCCCCGCAGCGTACCGAGATGCCCGATATCGATATGGACTTCGACGATGAGCGGCGCCTCGAGGTCGTGGAGCACGTTCGCCAGCTCTACGGCCCCGAGAAGGTCACCCACGTTATCACCTACTCGACCATCAAGGCTAAGCAGGCCATCAACGATGCCGCGCGCGTTCTGGACTATCCGGTCTACATGGGCCAGCGCCTGTCCAAGATGGTCTCGAGCGACCCCAAGGTCAAGCTCAAGCAGGTGCTCGAAAAGCAACCCGGCAAAGAGGATCTGTTTAACCCCGACTTTGCCGAGGCCTATAAAAAGGATGACGACGCCCGCCGTATCATCGACACGGCGCTCTCGATCGAGGGCCTCACCCGTGGCGAGGGTGTGCACGCGTGCGCCGTCCTGATCTGCCGCGATCCCGTCAACGAGCATGTGCCCACCAAGCTCGATACCAAGGGCGGCGTCGAGATTACCCAGTACGAGGGCCATACCGTTGCCGACATGGGCCTGCTCAAGATGGACTTCCTGGGCCTGCGCACGCTGACGGTTATCTCCAAGGCCAAGGCAAACATCAAAAAGAACTTCGGCATCGACATCAAAGAGGAAGAGATTCCCTTTGACGACCCCGAGATCTTTAAGCTCATGGGCTCCGGTCACACCGCCGGCGTCTTCCAGGTCGAGTCCGCCGGCATGACGGCCACGATCAAGAACATGAAGCCCACCGAGTACAAGCACGTCGTGGCATTGATCGCTCTATACCGCCCGGGCCCGCTGGGCGCCGGCATGGTTTCGTCCTACATCAACCGTATGAACGGCAAGGAGCCGGCCGTCTCCTACGACGACCGCCTGGACGACATCCTGGGCGAAACCTACGGCACCATGGTCTACCAGGAACAGGTTATGCTCATCTCCGTCGAGATGTGCGGCTTCTCCAAGGGCGAATCGGACTCGCGTATCCGTAAGCCCGTGGCTAAGAAAAAGATTAAGCTGCTCACGTCGACGGTGCTCCACTGGGAGGATGGCTCGGACGAGACCACCTACGACCACTGGATGAACGGCGCTATCAAGAACAACTACACGCGCGAGGTCGCCCAGAAGATTTGGGACGATGTTCTTGAGTTCGCGTCCTACGCCTTCAACAAGTCGCACTCCGCCGGCTACGCCATCCTGGTTATGCAGACGGCGTGGCTCAAGGCGCACTATCCGCACGAGTACATGGCGGCCGTTCTGACGTCCTATACGGGTAAGACCGACAAGATCGTGCACTACGTCTCGGCATGCCGTCACGACGGCATCCCCGTGCTTTCGCCAGATGTCAACGAGTCCGGTACCGAGTTCACGGCTACCAAGGAGGGCGTGCGCTTTGGTCTGGCCGGCATCCGCGGCGTGGGCACCGGCGTGGCGCAGGCGATTATCGCCGAGCGCGAGGCGGGCGGTCCGTTTAAGACGCTGCACGACTTTGTCGAGCGCGTGGACTCGAGCCAGGCCAACCGTCGCGTGATCGAATCGCTGATCAAGGCAGGCGCCTTCGACTCCACGGGGTATCCGCGTCGCCAGATGATGCACTTTGTGGACAAGAACAACCCCGAGAACATCATCGATGCCGCGGTAAAGCGCCAGAAGGACCGCGCGAGCGGCCAGACGTCGTTCTTCGATATGTTTGGCGACGTTGAGGGCTCGGGCTTTGAGGTGAGCGTACCCGATCCGGATGGCCAGGAGTGGGACCGCCACCTTAAGCTGAGCCAGGAGAAGGAGGTCCTGGGCATCTATGTCTCGGACCACCCGCTGCGCCCGTTTGAGTATGCACTTAGCAAAGCGCGCGACTTCTCGTTCTCGCAGATCGACACCGGCTACGAGGTTCAGAATCCTACGGGCGGCACCATCAACCAGGAGATTCCCGAGGGTAAGGCGCTGTGGTGGGCCGGCATGGTCTCGAGCGTGTCCAAGCGCGTGACCAAAAACGGCGACCCCATGGGCATCGTGCAGCTCGAAGACATGGAAGGCGAGGCCACGGTCGTGGTGTTCCCCAAGACCTATAAGGAGGCCGAGGGGTACCTGTACGGCGAGGTCGATCCCGAGACCGGCGCGCAGCTGTCCGATGCGTTTGTGCGCATTAAGGGCAAGCTCGAGCGCTCGGACCGCGGCGACCAGATCATCGCGCAGGAGATCGTGCCGCTGGAGCTTAGCGAGGAGAAAAACAAGCCCAAGGTCTTTGAGGTCATGGTGCCCAACAGCCGCTTTAGCCAGGGCAATATGGCGCGCCTGGCCACGGTGCTCACCACCAACCCGGGCGGCGACCGCGTGGAGATCTTTATTGAGCAAGTCGACGGGCGCGTGCTGCGTGCTGAGGTGCCGGCCAAGGTCAATGCACGCTCGATTCCGCTGCTGGCAGAGGCAAAGGCCATCGTCGGCAACCAAGGCCGCGTGACGGTTATCTAAGCTACCCCGGGTGAGATTGGAGGAAGTGATGGCGCAGGGGACGTTTGTGCAGGCGCTTCGCAAAGAGGCGGCGTTGAGCGGCACCTTTATGAAGGGGCGTTCGCTCATGCTCAACGGCGCCGTGCTGTCGATCGAGGACAGCGGCTCGCGCTTCTCCAAAAACGTGACGGTTGAGGGCTCGGTGCGCGGTTCGCGCGGCGACCTGTACAAGACGCACGTGGCGCTCGACATGGACGAGCACGAGGTGATCGACTACGACTGCGATTGCCCCGCCGCCTATCGTTACCCCGGTATGTGCAAGCACGCTATTGCCACGGCTCTGGCGTATTTGGATGCCAGCGGCGCCGAGCCCGTCGAAGGTTTGCGCACGCCGGTCCGCACGTTTACGGCGGCGCCCAAGCAAGCCGCGGGTCCCGCGTCCGCCGCACCAGCGGTCAACCCTAACTTTCCCTTCCCGGCGCCAGTTCCCACGAGCCCGAGCCTCATGAAGGCGCTCTCCGATCTTTCGGACGCGCGCATAGATGAGTTGGCGGGCATGCGCCGCAAGCTCGCCGGCACTGTCGACCCCGATGCCCCCAAGGCGGTGTTGGAGCCCTCGCTGGTGCCGTACTACAATCCGCTGTTTGCCGACCGCTTTAGCTGGGCGCTCGAGCTTCGCATCCGCTGCGGCTCGGTGTCCTACGTGGTCAAGGACATCGACGGCATGGCCGCCGCCTACGTGCGCGGCGGCACGTTCTCGTACGGCAAAAAGCTCACATTCCTCCATGCGCCCGAGGCCTTCGACGAGGTTTCGGTGCGCCTGCTCGACCTTGTTGTGGCAACGGTTGTGTATCTGAGCGACATCACAAGTTCGCGTTCGGCGTCGTACGACTTTGCCCGCAGCGGCTTTGTCGCCGAGCGCCAGCTGCCGCTGTCCGAGCATGACATCGTATACATGCTGGACTTGCTGCGTGGCCGGACCATTTCCTTTGAGCCCGCCTGGTCGCGGGGAACGACGACGCATCGTTCCTACGAGGTGGCGGTTGAGTTGTCGCCGGTGGGGGAGGACGAGGTCTCGGCAAAACAACCGCCGCTCC
>UROA01000039.1 GCA_900549355.1 uncultured Collinsella sp.
GGCCCGTGGGTTATACCCTAAGAGCAAACCACCCTTTTTAAGGGTGGTTCTGATTTGATTGCTGGAATGTGCTGCTCCAGGGTGGTTGGACGCTCTTTAACCAGATGCCGTTGCTGTTTTGCGTAGCGTTGCCAATCTCGCTCGCGAACAAGCAGAACGCTCGCTGTTGCATGGAGGCTTTGGCCATCTACCTTACCTTCAACTACTTTGTAAGCACAATCTTGGGGCAGTGGGGCCCTGTCTTTGGTGTCGACTACTCTGTCGAGGCGGGCAGCGGTACTGGTCTTGCCACTATCGCAAGCATCAAAACGCTTGATATGGGCATCATGGGCGCGCTCATTATCTCTGGTATCGCCACGATGCTGCATAACAAGTTCTTCGATACCGAGCTCCCCGAGTGGTTGGGCGTGTTCTCGGGCTCCGTGTTCATCTATATGATCGGTTTCTTCGTTATGGTTCCGGTCGCTCTTATCGCCTGCTTGGTGTGGCCGCATGTTCAGGCTGCTATCTCTGCCTTCCAGGGATTCATCCTTTCCGCCGGTACGTTTGGCGTGGGCGTCTTTGCTTTCTTCGAGCGTGTGCTGATCCCTACAGGCCTGCATCACTTTATCTATACGCCGTTCTATTACGACAACGCGGCGGTCAACGGCGGCATCTTTGCCGCTTGGGCCAACATCCTGCCCCAACTGGCTGCCGATCCGAGCATTGCTCTTAAGGATGCCGCACCCTGGGCTGCCTATACCTGCCCTGGTTGGACTAAAGTCTTCGGCTCGCTTGGCGTCGCCATTGCGTTTTATATGACCGCCAAACCCGAGCGCAAGCAGCGCGTCAAGGCTCTGCTGATCCCGGTCACCCTTACCGCTATGCTTTGCGGTATCACCGAGCCGCTTGACTTCACCTTCCTGTTCATCGCGCTCGGCCTGTTCGTCGTCCACTGCGTGCTCGGAGCGCTTGGCTGCATGGCTCAAAACCTCCTTGGCGTCGTGGGCATCTTCGACGGCGGCATCATCTCGATGCTCTCGTGGGACTGGCTGCCCCTTTGGGCCGCACACGGTCTGCAGTACGCCATCTCCATCCTTGTCGGTCTGTGCTTTACCGCTCTTTGGGTCGTGGTCTTCCGTTTCCTGATCGTCAAGTTCGACTTTAAGACCCCCGGTCGCGAGGATGACGATGTTGAGGTCGAGCTCAAGTCCAAGGCCGACTACAAGCAAAAGCAGGGCGGTGCTGCTGCTGGCAAATCGGTCGCACAGAGTAAAGATGATGAGCGCTTGGTGCTTGCCGAGAACATCCTCGATCTGCTCGGTGGCACGGATAACATCATCGATGTAACGAACTGCGCTACCCGTCTGCGCGTTAACGTCAAGGACAAGAGCGTCGTTGCACCCGAGGCTTCCTTCAAGGCGATCGGTACGCATGGCTTGGTGGTCCAAGGTCAGTCAATCCAGGTCATCATCGGCCTTACCGTCCCGCAGGTTCGCGAGAAGTTCGAGAGTCTTCTGAAGTTCGAGAGTCTTCTGTAAACCATCGTCCATCGAAACAACCGGCCTTGCAGAGCCGGTATGCACCGCAAGGCCGATTCTAGAGATAAAAAACTCCACTTCTAGGTAACAATTCCAAACCGTACAGGCCGCGTGCGGGGATGGATTGAGCAAGCGGCCAGAATGAGGAGGACATCATGTCCAAGAAAAACTATGCCGTGACCATTGCCGGCGGTGGCTCTACCTTCACCCCGGGCATTGCCCTGATGCTGCTCGAGGAGCGCGACCGCTTCCCGGTCAACAAGGTGACCTTCTACGACAACAACGCCGAGCGCCAGGAGACCGTGGCCAAGGCCTGCGAGATCTACTTCCACGAGAACGCCCCCGAGGTTGAGTTTAGCTACACCACCGACCCCGAGACCGCATTCACCGGGACCGACTTCGTCCTTGCTCACATCCGCGTCGGCCTGTACGCCATGCGCGAGCTCGACGAGAAGATTCCTCTCAAGTACGGCTGCGTTGGACAAGAGACCTGCGGTGCCGGCGGTATCGCCTACGGCATGCGCTCCATTGGTGGTGTCATCGAGATCCTCGACTACATGGAGAAGTACAGCCCCAACGCCTGGATGCTCAACTACTCCAACCCCGCAGCCATCGTCGCCGAGGCCTGCCGCGTGCTGCGCCCCAACAGTCGCATCATCAACATCTGCGACATGCCGATCGACCTTATGGATAAGATGAGCCGTATGTGCGGCATCAAGGATCGTCGCGAGCTGCAGTATAGCTACTACGGCCTCAACCACTTTGGTTGGTGGAGCAAGATCTACGACAAGGACGGCAACGACCTCATGCCGCAGATTAAGGAGCACATGGCTAAGAACGGCTACCTGGACGGCATCGAGCACGAGGCCGGTAAGGAGCAGCATGTCGAGGAGAGCTGGATTCACACCTTCGGCAAGGCCAAGGATGTCTATGCTGTCGATCCCGAGACGATTCCCAATACCTACCTCAAGTATTACCTGTACCCGGACTATGTCGTCGAGACGTCTGACCCCAACTACACTCGCGCCAATGAGGTTATGGACGGCCGCGAGAAGAAGGTCTTTGGCGCTTGCCGCGACATCATCGCCAAGGGTACTGCCAAGGACGGCGGCTTTGAGCCGGATGTGCATGCCAACTACATCGTCGACCTTGCCTGCGCGCTGGCCGAGAACACGCTCGAGCGCTTCCTGCTGATCGTCCCCAACGATGGTGCTGTGCCCAACTTCGACCCGACGGCCATGGTCGAGGTGCCTTGCATCGTCGGTTCCAACGGCTTTGAGAAGATTTGCCAGGGCCCGATCCCACAGTTCCAGAAGGGCCTGATGGAGCAGCAGGTTTCCGTCGAGAAGCTCGTTGTCCAGGCTTGGGTCGAGGGCAGCTACCAGAAGCTCTGGCAGGCACTCACGCTCTCCAAGACCATTCCTTCGGCGAGCGTTGCTAAGCAGATCCTGGACGAGCTCATCGAGGCCAACAAGGATTTCTGGCCCGAGCTTAAGTAAGGACTGCTGTCTCGAACTCTCACGCATCTCTGCTTCATTTGCGCCGCCGCGGTGTCCGGATTCGCCCGGATGCTGCGGCGGCGCTATACTTATGAAGTTTGAAGTACCTGTACCAAAAGGAGCTGTCGTGTCCCTTTCCATCGGTATCGTGGGCCTGCCCAACGTGGGCAAGTCGACGCTGTTCACCGCGCTTACCAAAAAGACCGGCCTTGCCGCCAACTACCCGTTTGCCACGATCGACCCCAACGTGGGTATCGTCGATGTGCCCGATAGCCGCCTGCAAAAGCTTGCCGACATCGTCAACCCGGGCCGCATTGTGCCGGCTACGGTCGAGTTTGTCGACATCGCTGGCCTGGTGAAGGGTGCCAACGAAGGCGAGGGCCTGGGCAACCAGTTCTTGGCCAACATTCGCGAGACCGATGCCATCTGCGAGGTCGTGCGCTACTTTAAGGACCCCAACGTCATGCGTGAGGTGGGCCGCACGGGCGAGTTCGTCGATCCCGCCGGCGATGCCGATACCATCATGACCGAGCTCATCCTGGCCGATATGGGCACGCTCGAGAAGCAGCTGCCTAAGCTCGAGAAGGAGGCCAAGCGCGACAAGGAGCTCATGCCCAAGTTCGAGGTGGCCAAGCGCCTGCTTGCCTGGCTCAACGAAGGCAAGCGCGCCGCGTCCATGGAGATGACCGACGAGGAGCGTGCCGCTGCCAAGGGCCTGTTCCTGCTCACCATGAAGCCCATCCTGTATGTGGCCAACGTGGACGAGGATATGCTCAACGACGACCTGGCGCCCATCGATGGCGTCAAGCCGTTGCCCATCTGCGCCAAGATCGAAGCCGAGCTTTCCGAGCTCGACCCCGAGGACGCCGCCGACTACCTGGAGAGCCTGGGCCTGGAGCAGCCCGGTCTGGACGTGCTCGCGCAGGCGGCCTATAAGCTGCTCGGTCTGCAGTCGTTCTTTACGGCCGGCGAGATGGAGGTCAAGGCCTGGACGGTTCGTCAGGGCGCGACCGCCCCGCAGGCTGCCGGCGTCATCCACACCGATTTTGAACGCGGCTTTATTAAGGCCGAGGTTATTGGCTACGACGACTACATCGAGCTCGGCGGCGAGCAGGGCGCCAAGGCCGCCGGCAAGCTGCGCATTGAGGGCAAGGACTATGTCATGGCCGATGGCGACGTCGTGCACTTCCGCTTTAACGTGTAAGGACGACGCGCATGTTTAAATATGGCAAAAAAGCTGGCTACATGGGTATTGCGCTGCTCGTACTTGCGGTGATTCCGCTGGTGGTTGCAGCGTGTGTTATCCCCAACATTGGCCCCGAGGTGGCAACGAAGTTTAACGCAGCCGGCGAGGTGACGCGCTGGGGTAAGAGCTACGAGCTGCTGGCGCTGCCGGTGCTCAATCTGCTGCTGAGTGTGGCGACGTACTTTACGGCGGGACGCCAGGCAAAGAACAACGAGGACTCCGCTGTGATGGCACGTCTTGCGTGCGAGCGCTACCTGCGCAACGGCTGCATCACGGGCGTGTTCCTCAATGTAATCAACGTCTACTTTATGTATTCGGCGATTACTGGAACGGGCTTTGGCTTTGGTTTCTAGCTTGTCCTTTTAGGCAACGAGCCTGCACACATATTCAATGGCTGCTGCGAGGCCGCCGCTCGATCGTGGTTTAAAGACCATGTCGGCGGCGGCCTCGTTTTCGTATCCGGCGCCGCGAAGGGCAAGTGCGATACCGGCTTCCAGGAGAAGGGGCAGACCTCGTTGGCTGGTTGCGATTACGGCAGCCTGCTTGAGCGAGCAGCTGTGCGCTTGGCATTGGATGGCAAGTTCACCTTGCGCCGGGCAAGGGACCAGAACGGCGGCGACGCGACTTGATAGCAATGCAAATGCTGTGCGCTCATCGGGCGAAAGGCATTCTGCTTCAACGACGACGAGCTTGGGCGGTGCGCTGTTTGTGCGAAGCGTGGTTCGGTACATGCGGACCGAAGAACCCGACATAGAAAACTCCTGTGTATTCGGCAAAACGTAAACTATAGTTTACGTTTATGTTCGGCTCCATTTCAAACTCGGCTGCATGGACGAACGTGCGAAACAGATTCTTGGCAGGCGGGTCGAAGAGACACGCAGGGACCTTGGTATCTCCAAGGTTGATTTTTGTGTGGCGACAGGAATCAGCCGACCCTACCTCGACCGAATCGAAGATGGGACGGCAAATTTCACGCTCAAGGTTCTATTTAAGATCGCACCCGCACTCGGCATGACGGTGTCAGAGCTTCTCGAGGGCATCGAATAGAGGACGCCTATTGACCGGTGGTTACACCATCGGGATGCGGTCGTGGTTGACTTGGCTGTAGAACAGGCGCTGGATCTCGGCGGCATCGCGTGACTGGCCGAGTGCCCACATGGTCTTGGCCACGAGCGTCTCGGTGGTCATGTCGTCGCCGCGCAGAATACCCGGATGATCGGCGTAAGCACGGCCGACCTCATAAACGCCTAGATCGAGGCCCTCTTCGGGGACCTGCGTGGTCATAACGACAGTGCGGCCCGAATCGACCCAGCGGAAAATAGCCTCTTGGAACGACTCGCCCGACTCACCAAACTCGGGGATACCGCCAATGCCAAAGGTCTCAAGGATTACAGCATCGTAGCTATCGGCAAGGGCGTCGAGGATGCCCGGGTTTACGCCGGGCGTAAGCTTGAGTACAAATACGCGCGGATCGATGCTGTCGTAGAAACGCACCGGGTTTTCGCCCTGATGCGTGCCGTGAAGCCCATTGCGCACGATGCGGTCGTTGCGGATATAGGCAATGGGCGGATAGTTTACGCTAATGAACGCGTTAAAGCTCATGGTGCGCTGCTTGCGGGCGCGCGTGCCGGCAATGGCGACGCCGCCAAACACGATCGAGACGTCGTGCGAGTGCTCGTCGAGCGCATAGAGCAGGCTCTGGTACAGGTTGAGCTTGGCGTCGGTAAAGGGATTGCCCATGGGCTTTTGCGAGCCGGTGAGCACGATGGGCTTGGGGCTGTCCTGAATCAGGTAGGAAAGCGCTGCTGCGGTGTAGCTCATGGTGTCGGTGCCGTGCAGAATCACGAAGCCGTCGTGGTCGGCATAACCCTCGACGATGACGTCGCGGATACGCATCCAGTCGCTCGGGCGCATATTGGTGCTGTCGATGTTCATGGGCTGCACGACGTTGAGCTCGCAGAGGCCCGAGATCTCGGGGACGCTCTGGGCGAGCTCCTCACCGGTCAAGGCGGGGGAGAGGCCGTTGCCGTCCTCGGTCGATGCGATGGTGCCGCCCGTGGCGATGAGAAGGATGCGCTTCATGCTGGTATTCCTATCGTATTTGCCGCCGCAGAGGCGGAGTCGTTCGGCAGTATTGTGGCACAGGGCGTCCAATGTTCAAACGTATTACATCATCTGGAACGTTTGGTAACACTTCAATCGCCGTCAAATAGGGGCCAGGTCGTGCGTTTGCCGTGCGCTGATGGCTGCGAGGGGCGATAAACCCCATATAACGTGTACACTATGAAAGTTATTTTCGTTCATTCACGCGGGTGGGCACCGGCTCCCCGCCAACAAGAGGGGGAACCATGGATCAAAAGGCTTCCGCAAAGGTCCTCGTACTCGACTTTGGTGCGCAGTACGGTCAGCTCATTGCCCGTCGCGTCCGCGACCTCAACGTGTATTCTGAGATTGTCCCCTGCGACATCTCGGCCGACGAGATTCGCGATATGAACGCCTCTGCGCTCATCCTTTCTGGCGGCCCGGCCTCCGTGTACGCCGAGGACGCTCCGTCCATCGACCCTGCCATCTTTGACCTGGGCCTTCCCGTCCTGGGCTTTTGCTACGGCCATCAGATCACGGCCGTGACGCTCGGCGGCAAGGTCGGCCACTCCGAGGTGGGCGAGTACGGCCGCGCCACCATTACGCGTACGGCCGGCGCCAAGCTCTTTAACTCCACGCCCATGGAGCAGACCGTGTGGATGAGCCACCGCGACGCCGTTTCCGAGGTGCCCGAGGGCTTTACCGTTACCGCCAGCACCGACGTGTGCCCGGTTGCTGCCATGGAGTGCCCCGAGCGCAAGATCTTCACCACGCAGTTCCACCCCGAGGTCAAGCACTCCGAGTATGGTCAGCAGCTGCTGAGCAACTTCCTGTTTGAGATCTGCGGCCTGGAGCCCAACTGGAGCATGGACAACCTGGTCGAGACCATGACGGCCGAGTTCCGCGAGAAGGTCGGCGACGACCGCGTGATTCTGGCCCTGTCCGGCGGCGTCGACTCCTCCGTCGTGGCTGCGCTGGGTGCTCGCGCCGTAGGTAAGCAGATGACCTGCGTCTTCATCAACCACGGCCTGCTGCGCAAGGGCGAGCCCGAGCAGGTGGAGGAGGTCTTCACCAAGCAGTTTGACGTCGACTTTATCCACGTCCACGCCGAGGACCGTTATGCCGAGCTTCTGGCCGGGGTGACCGAGCCCGAGGAGAAGCGCCGCATCATCGGTACGCAGTTCTGGAAAGAGTTCTTCGCCGTGGCGCAGCAGCTCGAGACCGATGGCAAGCCGGTCAAGTACCTGGCTCAGGGCACCATCTACCCCGACATCATCGAGTCCGGCGCTCGCAAGACGGGCGGCAAGACGGCCACCATCAAGAGCCACCACAACCTGATCCCGTTCCCCGAGGGCGTGCACTTCGACCTTATCGAGCCGCTCGACCACTTCTTTAAGGACGAGGTCCGTGCACTTGGTCTGGCGCTGGGCCTGCCGGGTCACATCGTGTTCCGTCAGCCTTTCCCGGGTCCGGGTCTGGCCATCCGCATCATCGGTGCGGTCGATAAGGAGAAGCTCGAGATCCTCAAGAATGCCGACGCTATCGTGCGTGAGGAGCTGGATGCCTACAATCAGCGCCTGTTTGAGCAGACCGGCGAGCGCAACTCCGAGCACAGCTGCTGGCAGTACTTTGCGGTTCTGCCCGACATTAAGTCCGTCGGTGTCATGGGTGACGAGCGTACCTACCAGCGCCCAATCATCCTGCGCGCCGTCGAGTCCAGCGATGCCATGACCGCCGACTGGGCCAAACTGCCCTACGACGTGCTGGCCCGCATCTCCGGCCGCATCGTTGCCGAGGTTCCCGGCGCCAACCGCGTGTGCTACGACATCACGTCCAAGCCGCCCGCGACCATCGAGTGGGAATAACGGGAACTGGCTTCTGAACTCGCGTTTTGGTGCTGCCGAGTACCGCCTGATACTGTTTCGGCATCGCCGCAGGACGAAGCCACCAGCGAAATAGTGGGAATAACAGCCCTCGAACCCTCTGGTTCGAGGGCTTTCTTTTTGCATCTCTATCTGGGAAAACGACCCAATTATTCCCGTCTATCCCTACTGGGCGGTACAGCGGAGTACTCGGCGGTACGGGAATAATTAGGCCCTGCGGGAATAATTCACAATTCGGGTCCCCCGAAGGCCGGTTTCGACCGGTCGAAACTGAGTTGAAACTGCGAGGCGGATTCAAACCCTTTTCAATTGTATTTGCCCAGTTCAACAAACGGGAATAAAGAAACGCGGAAATCGGTTTCCGCAGTTTCGACAACCCCGAATGCCGCCGAATAACGCCGTGTATCTTGCTGTATTTTAGCGCGCAATTATTCCTCGAACGGGGCTTCAGGGGTGCCGATTTCATACGGGAATAATGGAACAGCCTCCGGAGAACCGGAGGCTGTTCGCAAGAAAACGTCAATTCACCTGGGAAGATGTCAGAAAGAGGCCTTCCAGCCGGCGTAAGCGTCCTCGTCGAGTTCGCCGCGTTCGAGCTCGGCACGCTTTTCGGCCCAGGTTTTGATCGACTGCGCGAGCTTGGGGGCATGCGGCGCCCTGGGGTCGACCTCCAGGCCCATGCCGTCCTCGCTGGGGACGAGACCGTAGCCCTCCTCAAGCTGCAGCAGCAGGGCCATGAGGTCTCGAGACGTCTCGACGCCGTAGTCCTTGAGCGCGCCCTCGGAGACCTCGAGCGCCTTCGCGATCTTCTCGAGCAGCTCGGGCTTAACCGCGCGGATGCCGCTCTCGTAGTGCCTGATCGCACCCTCGGTGAGCCCTACGGCATCGGCGAGCTGGGCCTGCGTAAAGCCCTTCGCCTTGCGATGCCGCCGAATGTTGTCGCCTGTCGCCATGTGCCCTCCTATAGATTTCGTCGGCGACCATTCTATCAGCGTACGAGTTTGTACGCAATTCTATTGACAGTACAGATACGTACGATTATTCTCGGGAATACGAGCGTACGCATACGTACGGATAGATAGGAGGTCCAAGATGGAACAGCCGGTGGCAAAGACACCGAGGCCGAGCATGCTCACCGCCGACGAGGTGGCGGAGCGCCTGAAGATCAAGAAAGGCAGCGCCTACGAGGTCATCCGCCAAATGAACAAGGAGCAGGAGGCCCTCGGGCGCGTGGTGATCCGCGGACGCGTCCGCAGCGACCTGTTCGATGCCCGCTACTTCCCGGAGGTGGACGATGCCAGCCTATAAGGACAAGAAGACGGGGCTCTTCTACGTGCAGTTCTACTACCGCGACGCGCGCGGGGCCAAGCGGCACAAGACGAAGAAAGGTTTCCAAACCGAACTCGAGGCGCTTCTGTGGGAGAAGAACTTCAAGGCCCTCAAGGACGACGCCATGGACATGACCTTCGCCGACTTCTGCAAGGTCTACGAGGCGGAGGTGAGGCCGAGGGTCCGCGAGCACACCTGGCTCACCAAGGAGAACATCATCCAGAGCAAGCTCCTGCCGTTCTTCGGCGACATGCGCATGTGCGACATACGGCCCGTCGACATCGTCAGGTGGCAGAACTCCCTCACTGGATCAACAAGGGCGGACGGCGACGGCTTCAAGCCCACTTACCTGAGGATCATCAACAACCAGCTAAACGCCATCTTCAACCACGCCGAGCGCTACTACAACCTGGAGAAGAACCCCGTTCACAAGGTGGACAAGATGGGCAGCAAGGAGGCTGGCGAGATGCAGTTCTGGACCAAGGACGAGTACCTCCGCTTCTCGGAGGCCATCTCCGACAAACCACTCGCCTTCTACGCTTTCGAGGTGCTCTACTGGATGGGCATACGCTGCGGCGAGCTCATGGCGCTCACGCCCTCGGACTTCCTGATGGAGACGTCGGAGCTGCGCATAAACAAGTCCTACCAGCGCCTGCGCGGCGAGGACGTGGTCACGAAGCCGAAGACGCGCAAATCGGTGCGTACGATCAAGATGCCCGCGTTCCTCCGCGACGAGATGGCGGAGTTCATCGAGATGCGCGATGACGTGGCGCCCGACGAGCGGCTCTTCGGCTTCACGAAGCACTTCCTCGTGCATGAGATGGACCGCGGCTGCAAGGCGTCGGGCGTCAAACGGATACGCATCCACGACCTTCGCCACAGCCACGTGAGCCTGCTCATCAACATGGGCTTCTCCGCCCTCGACATCGCCGAGCGCGTGGGACACGAGGCCATCGACATCACATACCGCTACGCGCACCTTTTCCCCGCCAAGCGCGCGCAGATCGCCGACGCGCTCTCCGAGTTGAGGGGCGAATAGGATGCCGTGCGAGAACAGCGCCCGCAAGCGCAGCAAGACGATGGCGTTCCGCTGCACCCCGGAGGAGTACGAGCTGATCGCCAACATGGCCGCCTGGAGCGGCATGAGCAGGCAGGACTACATCATGGCGAGGCTGAGCGGGACCGAGATAACGGTGAGGCCGTCGTCGCGGACGCAACGGGCGCTGCGCGACTCCATGAAGAGCCTGGCGGAGCGGCTCCTCGCCGTGTGCGACGCCGATGAGCTTGATGCGGACCTCCAAAGGCAGCTCGCCCTGGTCATGGAGATCTTCAACGGGTTCGGCGAGGCGCCGCCGCCCGGAAGGCGCGCAAAGCGCGAGAAGGGGCCCGGCGACGATCTCTTCGGGATGTCTCGGTGCTAATCCCGGGCCGCGATTGGGAGGCGCAACCGCTTCCGGGCGCACGCGCGCGTGCCGGCGCGGCGAGGGGCCGCAGGCGCAATGCGTGGGCGACCAAGGCAATCAGAGGCAATTTGATGAAAAAGGTATATACTATTTTCATCAAAAAGGAGGAACGCTATGACAGAAGCAGAGGCCATCGCTAAGCGCATAGAGAGCTTCGGCGCCGGCAGGGCCTTCACAGCCGCCGACTTCTCCGACGTCGCAGGCCGGCGCAATGCCGCCAACGCGCTCGGGCGCTTGCATGCAAAGGGAGGGATCGCCCGCGCCATCCGCGGCGTCTACTACGCGCCGGAGCGCAGCGCGCTCATGGGCACCGAGGTGCCGGCCAGCGCCGACGAGGTCGTGCGCGCCGTCGCCCGTGCCAACAAGTGGATCGTCGCACCGTCCGGCGACGCGGCGCTCAATGCGCTGGGCCTCGACACACAGGTGCCCGCAAAGCTCGTCTACGTCAGCAGCGGTCCGTACAAGCGCTACGAGTACGGGCCGTACGATATCGAGCTCCGGCACCGCGCCAACCGCGACCTGCTCGACTGCTCGCAGATCACCTGCACCATCGTGCAGGCCCTCAAGGCGCTCGGGCGCGAGAACGTGGGCGACGAGGAAATCGGAACGCTCGCGCGCAACCTCACGGAAGAGCAGGTCGGCGCGTTCCTGGAAGAGTCGGCGGGGCTCACCTCCTGGGTTGCCGACGCCGCGAAGAAGATATGGGAGGCGAAGCATGGACAGGATCGCTAGGGCCTCGACCGACGAGCGCAGAATGGTCTTCGAGGCCGCCGCGCAGAGGATGGCGCTTGCGCCGGCCGTCGTCGAGAAGGACTTCTGGGTGTGCTACACCTTGGACCACCTTTTCCACAGAAGCGGCTTCGCCGAGTCCATGGTGTTCAAGGGCGGTACGAGCCTGTCGAAGGCTTTCGGGCTCATCGAGCGCTTCTCGGAGGACATCGACCTCATACTCGATTGGCGACTCCTGGGCTACGGCGAGAACGAGCCGTGGGAGCCGCGCAGCAACTCGGCGCAGGAGCGGTTCAAGGCCGACAGCATCGAGCGCACGAACGCCTTCCTGGCCGACGCCTTCGTCCCGAAGCTCAGGGCCACGCTCTCCGAGTCCCTCGGCACCGAAGCGTCCGTCAGGTGCGGGGCCGAGGAGGAGACCGTGTACTTCGACTACCCGCGCTCCTACGAGTCAGCGGGCACGCTCGACACCATCAAGCTGGAGATAGGACCCATGGCGGCATGGTCGCCCTCCGAGGAGGCGGCGATAACCCCGTACGCGGCGGACGTGGTTCCGTTCGGGCCCGAGCTGTCGACCACGGTGCGCACCGCGAGTCCCGAGCGCACGTTCTGGGAGAAGGCCACCATCCTGCACCAGGAGGCCAACAGGCCCGAGGGCAAGGCTATGCCCAGGCGCTACTCCCGCCATTACTACGACATGTACCGCCTCGGCCACTCGTTCGTGCTCGGCCGCGCCGTAGCGCAGCCCGGCCTCCTCGAACAGGTCGTCAGGTTCAAAGAGAAGTTCTACCGCACGCCGTGGGCCAAGCTGGCCGATGCGAGGCCCGGCACGCTCAGGCTCGCCCCTCCAAAGGGCAGGCTCGACGAGCTGGCAGCCGATTACGCCTCGATGAGGCCGATGCTGTTCGGCAGCTACCCGAGCATCGATGAGATAGTCGCCTACATGGTGGAGCTCGAGGAGACCATCAACGGGCTAAGCTGACCAAGGGCGCCCCAATTCCGGGCGCCTGCCAGAATCGAAGAGGCGGGGCGGGCAACGCGACGGCTTCCCCGCCGAGAGCGGAGCGTTCCTTTTCGACGGGCGGCGTTGAGAGTTCGGCATAAAAGACCTCGTTCTGCAGCCTCCAGGATGCGCGCGGCGTCCTCGATGCGCTCGGCGCATCTCTCGCTTATCGACCTCAGGACCAGTATGTCCTCGACGTCGAGAGGGTCCAGCTGGTCGGCGTGCGCCATGGACTCGAGCAGCTGGTCCAGCCCCCTCGCCAGCCTTCCCGCATCTGCCACCGCGTCGAGCAGCTCGCGACGCTCGTCCTTCTCGTTGATGCCCATCATCAGCCGTCCTCCTTCTTCCGACGGACGTGCTGCGCAGCACCGTAGCCGTTCCGCATGGAGAGCTGCCTCGCCGCCAGCGGCCCCGTGAGCATATCGACCGTGAGCGGCACGGGAGAGGCCGTCCCGATTAGGGTAGTGGCGTCGCGACTCGGAAACGCGCCTCCGTCCTCCACGCGACGTCCCGACGTAACCCTCGCGAGCGCCCCAGCAATCGCCGACAGATCGCATCCCATGTCCGGAAGCCCCGGCGCCCATGCCCGATTCCATACCGCACGCCTCCGCCCCTCTGACTCGAAACCCGCCCCGGCGCTCCTTGGACGCGCAGGGTCGCACGCCGGCGGGCGGCCAGCAAGGGCCGCGACACTTTTTCGAGTTCTTCGCCCCATGCGCTCCGCGCGCGAACAACGCGAAAAACTGACGTCGGGAGATTTCTACAACCACGCCCGACTTCGCTTCCTCCCTTGCCGGCGCGCCCGCGCTGCATGCGACTCACGCGACGCAAGGCACGCCACAGGGGCGGGCCTCAGAGTCTAAGGAGCAAGACATGAACGACATGAAGGAAAAGGCGATGGGCGCGGTCAAGGCCTTCCTCGAGCGCAAGGGCTACGAGATCGTCGACGAGGCCTGGCAGGGGCCCGAGGGCATCGGCGGGATCGACCTCGTGGCGGTGGACGAGGACGGGACCCTGGTCTTCGTCGACGCCACGGTGTTGATGTTCACTAAGAAGTGGTCCGAGTGATCACTGGGAAATAAGCACCGTGAGCACGAAAAATTGAGCAGTTTAAGCAAGAGGGCCGCGCCCCGGGGACCGGG
>UROA01000040.1 GCA_900549355.1 uncultured Collinsella sp.
CCCGCCGGCAACGGCTCCAGGCGCAGATGCACCTCGGCATAGTGGCGCAGTGGCTCAAAGTGGCCCACGCCCTCGACCGGCTGCGAAATAGTCTCCTTATAGAGAATGCCGCCAGGCTCAAACGCAATCGAAAGGCCAAAGCGATCGGCCAACACCCGCTGCACAACCTCGAGTTGCACAGCGCCCATCAACTGCAAATGAATCTGCTCAAGATGAGTATTCCAGCTTACGCCGAGCATAGGATCTTCGTCCGCCAACTCAGTCAGCGCTTTGAACACCGCATGGACATCGTGTTCGCCCGGAAGCACCGTATAGGTGAGGACTGGCGCAATGACGGGCGCATCGCCCGCGGGCTCTGCGCCCAGGGCGTCCCCCGGGCGAACGTGCGCAAGGCCCGTCACGGCACAAATACCGCCAGCAGCAACTTCCTGGGCAAGCTCATATTTCTCGCCGTTATAGATGCGTACCTGATCGACCTTCTGCTCCCAAGTGGAGGCGCCAGAGCATCCCTCGACAATTTGCTTTGCACGCAGTACACCGCCCGTCACCTTGACCCAGGCAAGACGCTCGCCGCGATCCCCGCGGCTGACACGATAGACGCGCGCGGCAAACTCCGGGAGCCACGCCTGTTCACGCATCAGCGCGCATATACCATCCAGCAACTCGTCCACGCCCTGGTCCTTGAGCGCCGAGCCGGCAAAGCAGGGAAAGAGCTTGCGCTCGGCAACCATGCGCGACAGCGTTGCGACGGAAAGCTCACCCGTCTCGAGAAACTCCTCGAGCGCCGCCTCGTCCAACGCAGCAGCGTCCTCCTGAACGGCGCCGCCCACCAGCAGTTCGCTGGCATCCAGGCAGCCCTCGGAAAGACGCTGCCCCAGCTGTGCCAGCAAAACATTGCGGCCGGGATTCTCCAAATCGATCTTGTTGATAAAGATGAACGTCGGGATGTCATAGCGCGCAAGCAGGCGCCACAGGGTTTCGGTATGCCCCTGCACGCCATCGTTGGCACCCACAACCAAAATCGCGTAGTCCAGGGCGCGCAACGTGCGCTCAGCCTCGGCCGAAAAATCGACGTGGCCGGGCGCATCCACGAGCATGACGTGGGTATCGCCATGGTCGAGCACAGCCTGCGACGAGAAAATTGTGATGCCACGCTCGCGCTCAATCTCGTTCGTATCCAGATGCGAGTCGCCATCGTCCACGCGGCCGCGCTTGCGAATGCGACCCGCGTTGAACAGCATGGCCTCGGCCAGCGTGGTCTTGCCGGCATCGACATGCGCCAAGATTCCAACGACCGCTTGCTTCGACATGGCTCTCCTCTTATTACAAGCCCATCGCACGCGGCGACGGGCGTTCACGCTCCACACTGGATGATACAATTTACGGGCCGGCGGGCGAAGCGGTCCCTATCCCCCGACCGAGCTCATCGCCCCGCGTTGCCGCGCGGCGATTTTCGTAGGTTCGCGCCTTGCGAAAGCCGGCTTTCAAAACATCGCAGCGAACGAAAATAGCCCCACCCGGGGCCATTTTCGTTCGCGCGAATTGTTGATACGCGTCCCCGCTCTTATGCCTCGCGCAGCCAGTCAAACGCAACACGCGGCATGCCGTCCGACACATACACGACGCCGGCACGCTCAAACCCCGCCTTAATACTCGCGCCCTGCATGGGCAGGTTGTCCTGATGCGTGTCGATACGCAGGTGATCGGCGCGCTCCTTGGCAAAGGCAAACATCGCAGCCGCGATACCGTGCACGGTGCCATCGGACGCCACGCGGTGCAGCACGGCGTACGGAGTGTCGCTACGCCATTGACCGTCCTCAATTACGTCATAGCACTCGTCCGGGCCCGGTAAAAAGGCAAACGTCGCTACCACGCGACCGTCAACTTCGCACACATAGCTGCCACCGGCGGCGATATCGGCAGCCAGCTGCTCGACCGAAGGCGTGCCCTCGGGCCACTGCGTGGCGTTGCCATGCGCGCGCATAAAGGCGCGGGCCGCGTCATAGATAGCCATGACGGCGGGAATGTCGGTATCGAGGGTTTTTCTGATCATCACGCGGCGACCTCACGTTTATTGGTATCACTTTGGTTGAGCAATGATACCAGCGTTTGGAGAGGGGCACGAAGCAGATGGGGAGCAAAAAGCGAGCCGCCTGGTCAAAGGCAAAAAGCGAGTTTTTGAGCGCTGCCACCGGCGGCGATATGAGCGACCTGTTTGCGCGCGAAGACGAGCGCCGCGACGCCCTGGACGCCGAGCGCGATGAGGCCTGGCGCTACAAGTCGTGCGAGCGCAAAAACCGTTACGACACGCGCGCTGAGGCCGAGGCTGTTATGGCCGACTGCGAAAACCGCGGGCGACGCGGTTTGGCCTGCTACAAATGCGAATACTGCGGTGGATGGCACCTGACGTCGCACCCTTGGAAATAGGCGCCGCTTCGGCGCGGCATTGACGGAGCGCCAGCCATCGCACGCAAGCTACGGGCGCGGCGGCACCAAAACATCGTAACGAACGGCCTTGCCCGCAAGTTGATAGCTCGGCTTAACGCCGGCAAGCAGTGGGCCCTTCACCGGCCGCTTGATAACGACCTTGCGCGGATGCACAGCAAGCGCCGCCTCGACCAGCGATTCCTCATCGGTACATGGCTGTTCCAGATGGTGCAAGAGTTGGAACTTCTTTTTGACCGCCGCACTTTTGGTGCGCTCGGGAAACATGGGGTCCAGATACACCACGTCGGGAGCGGTAAGCTCGCCCCGCCCGATCAGCTCGGTTGCAAGGCGAAGGCCGGCAATGCTGTCCTCGCCCGCATGTAAGCGCATACGCGACACGGCAACCGCAAGCGCCGGATCATCTGCCGCGCGATCCAAGGCATCCTTGAGGAGCGCCGCAATCACGCAATCCTGCTCATACAGATCGACGGTAAAGCCCGAGGCAGCCAGCAGCAGCGAATCCTCGCCAAAGCCTGCCGTGGCATCAATCGCCCATGGGCGCTCGATGCCTTTTGCGCGCGCAGCCTTTACCAACAGCTCTTGCTGCAGACGGCCCTGTTTGAGCCGCGGAAGCATGCGGCCAAAATCGGCACGCAGCTCCATCGTGCCGTCGGTGAGCGTGAGGCCCTCGGACTTCCCGATCAGCTCAAGCCCCGCGGCCCGAGCAACAGAAAAGGGATCGACGACGCCCATGGGTACTCCTTAGCAAGCAAAACGAATACGTGAGCGCCGTTTATGCCAGCGCCCAACCGTCCGCTATTGTCCCACATGCGACATGGCCCACAGCCCATTGCAGAATGCGGGCATCTATTTAGCGGTAAAGCACCAAATCCCGTCAGGATTGCCCTCCACCTCAACCCTGCGTTTACCCGCCGCTTCGCGGCTGTTCCATACTTGCCCGTCCGTATCATTAAAGGACTGAACATTCGTCGTGAGGAATGCAAATGGACCATTCAGTCACACGCCGAAAGGCATAAACGTGGGAAATCCGGGCGGCCGGAGCCACACTGGCAGCTGTGGTACTGCCAGCCTGCTCGAACAGTAATTCCGACATGTCCGGCAAGGCCAGGCTGAACGTAGGCGTCCGCTCGGATATCGTCGGGTTTAGCGAGCGTAATCCCAACAACGGCAAATACTACGGATTCGAAATCGACCTCGCCAACGAGTTGGCAAACCGTCTTGGCTATGGAGGCTGTTCGTTTACATCCGTAACGCCCGAGACACGCGAAGAAATGCTTTCGTCGGGAAAAGTCGATTGCCTGATCGCATGCTACTCGATAAGCGACGAACGCAAAAAGCTGTTTGACTTCTCTGCCGCCTATTACACCGACTCGGTAATTCTTGTTGTCGAAAATACATCGCTCATTCAATCCTTCTCCCAGCTTAAGGGCGGAACAATTGGCACGGTATCCGGAACAAATGCTGCACCTCAACTTGCCGCGAAGTTTTTGGAGCTGGGGCTTTCGGACGGCATCCCCCAGCAGCAGGATGCCAAGAGCGGCAACATTGACTACGACACATGGCATCTGAGCCAATATGCAAGCTACGCTGAGCTTTCCTACGCATTGGAAGCCGGCGACATCGACGCCATGGCGACCGATGGCGCAATTGCCAAAACCTATCTCGATGGCGAGCGCACCGTCCTGCCCGATTTTGGCATCAACCCACAGTGCTACGCCGTCGCAACGCAGAAGGGCTCTGAGCTTTCACCCAAAGTTGCCGCCGAAGTACGCTCAATGCTCAAAGACAAAACAATCGATACGCTCATCGAGAAATGGAACTAAGGAAGTCCACCCATGTCCAAGCGACTAAAACAGAAGTCCGTGGCGCTTGCCATTGCCGTAGCCGTCTGCACGTTAGCGATGGGACTCCTACTCGCCTCAATGCAAACGCGTCTATCGCAAGAGGAATACGCTTTAGAATTCGATCGCGTTGCCGCCGAACTCCCCGATCTCGTTAAAACGGCCCAGTCGGAAACGAAAGACAACACCCAAACATTTGATGACCTGTATCGCACGCGTGCCGCAAGCATCGCGTTTATGGCGGCCCACGATGCCGGTTATGAAGCGACCGATGCCAAAATGGCCGAGTTCAAGGACCTGCTCAAGGTCGATAACGTTCTCGTTACCCGACGTGACGGCTCCATCATCGCCAAAGCGGCTGACACCAAAGCCGATTTTAGCCGCGCCCGCTTCAACCTGCTACGTCAGTGCTTCGAGACCGGCAAGCCCTCCGATCCAGTTGAGGTCGATCTTCCCGATCAAGACTGGCTCATGCGATACTATGCCGCCAAAATCGATGACGACACCATGGTTATCGTAGAGCAAAATCCCCAAGAGCTGCACGCCCTTGTCAAGGACACCGGCTCGGCCGAGAGCATGCTCAAGAACATCTCGCTCGGCAGTCACGGATATGTCCTCGCCGTATCGGCAAAAACACACCTGATCACCTACCATCCCGATCAGAACATGATAGGTACCGATGCACTCGACAACGGCATCGACGTGAGCAATCTTGAGGACGGCAAGACATTCATCACTTCCGTCAAAAACACAAGCCTGTATTGTCGCGTCAAGTTGGTCGATGACACCTATTACATTCTCGCCATCCCCGAAAGCGATACCGCCTCCGCGCGCAACATCACCGTGGGCGTCATCCTCTTTGCCTTCATCGCAGTCGTCGCCGCCGTGGCACTCTATGACCTGTTTGTCCTAGCGGATGACGAGCATGACGACCACGACCATCACGAATACGTCAAGATCGGTCGCGGCCTTCGGTTTAGCCCCTCCGTGGGCAGGCGCGCAACAGCCTTGTCCATTGCAGGACTCGTCTTACTTTTGGCAGTAACCTTCTATATGCAAACGCTCTTTGCCCTTTCGAGCCAGGCGACGGTCAATCGGGAGCGCTTAGAGCAGATTGATCAAACGCTCAAAAATAATGCGCTGCGCGAGGATGAACTTACGAGGCAATATAGCGAGCACTATGCCACTGCCTGCCACATTATCGCCTACATCGTTGAGCACAATCCAGAGCTCGCCACGCGAGCCGACCTGCACAGCATGGCAAAAACGCTCAACATCGAGTCAATTTATCTCTACGACGGCGACGGCAATATGACGAGCTCGAGCACGTCGCAGCGATCCTACAGCCTTTCGACCAAGTACGGTGACTCCTCCTACGAGTTCCGCTCGCTTTTGGGCGGCAAGGATGAATATATACAGCCTCTCTCTATCAACAGAACCACCGGCGAGACATATCAGTACATCGGAGTCGCACTCTACGATCAGGATGGCATTGCAGACGGAATCGTGCAGATTGCCGTGCGCCCCATGCGCTTAGAAGAAATGCTCAAGAGCACCAAGATCGACGCAGTGCTCGATGGCATCAAGGCGGGCGCCGGAGGCTTCGCCTTTGCAATCAAGAAAAAAGACGGTACCGTCGCATATCATCCCAACGACCTTCTTTTGGGGAAAAAAGCATCCGAAATCGGACTGACTGACGAGCAGCTTGCAGATGGCTTTAGCGACTTCGTCTGCATCGACAACCAAAAACTCTACGCCTCCTGCTTGGAGACTGGCGACTATTACGTTTACGTCGCGGCACCCGAAGACTCCTTTATGCACCAGCGCGTTCCGCTCACAATCGCAACCGGAATCATCGCCGCCATTTGCTTTGCCCTTATCTACCCGTTGCTGACGCTCGACACCATAAAAGTCGAAGAAAAGCGTTCGAAGCACGAAGGCGATTTCGCGACAAGACGGCACAACATCACCGTCACGACGTCCGACGGCCGTGTCAAACACAGCGAAAGCGCCATTAGTCGATGGCTCAACATCTCCTTTAAATGGGAGGACAAAACCCCCGAGCAAAAACTCGGCACAGTCCTTAAATGGTTTACCGGCATCGCGGTGTTTATCGTCTTTTTGGCCGTCTTGTTTAAAGACGCTCTGTTTGGTCCGCGTTCGGTATTTACCTATATCCTGGGCAACGACTGGCAGCACGGTCTCAACATATTCGCGCTCACCGCTTCGATCATGTACGCCTGTGTGGCTCTCACAGTGTGCGCAATCGCGCAGGCGCTTCTTCGCATGTTGTCCAATGTGCTTGGAGCGCGCGGCGAGACGATATGCCGACTTCTCTCGAGCCTGACAAAATACGGAACTCTCATCGCTATGCTCTATTGGTGCCTCGGCGTTTTGGGTGTCGATACCGCAACGCTTTTAGCCTCGGCAGGTATCATCACACTCGCCGTCTCCTTTGGAGCCAAAGACCTCATCACGGATATCTTATGCGGGCTCTTTATTATCTTTGAAGGCGAGTTCCGCGTTGGAGACGTCATCTCGGTTGGCGGCAATACCGGCACCGTTATGGAGATTGGTGTGCGAACCACAAAGATCAATGACGGCAACGGCAATGTCCTGCTCCTACGCAACAGCTCGATTTCGAATGTCACCAACATGACAAAACTTAATTCTTACGCCAGCATAGATATCACCATCCCGGTGGGAGAATCTCTACCCTATGTCGAAAAGGTGCTTAAAGACGAGCTCAAAAGCGTGCATGACCGCGTTCCCGCCATTATCGATGGCCCCTTCTACAAGGGCGTGGTCGACCTTAGCAGCACCGCTATGACCATTCGCGTTGTCGCCACCTGCAAGGAGACCGATCGCGGCAGCGTCATGCGTTCTTTGCGCCGTGAGGTAAAGCTCATGCTTTCCCGCCGCGACATCGCCCCCTATCAACTCGTTTTCGATCATTGCGATGCCGACGAGGGCGCTCCAAGGGAAGCTACCGCCGAAGAACTCGCCGAAGCGGACGAGTTTAGCGAAGAACAGAAACTCGCCTCGCAAGACCTTGGTAACGAACCTACCAATCAGTAATTCATGGCACCGGGCAACACCCGCACGGTGCCATTAAGGCTCCAGGGAAAGGAACTGAACATGAGCAACAACCGTAAAGTCCTAAAGGTCATGTCCATCATTTATCTATTGGGAGGTATTTTTAGCATCGCCGCGGGCGCGTTGGCACTCACCGCGGCTTCGGGCGACGCCAGCGGCGATCTCTCGGTTTACAGCGTTGTCGTCATCGTGATGGGCATCGTCGAAATCATCGCTGCCGTGTTGGGCATCCGCGCCTCAAATAACCCCAGCAAGATTGGTGTCGTTTGGGTCTGGGCTATCATTTGCCTGGTTTGTGCCGTTGTGAGCCTGCTGCTTTCCGAACCCTTCTTGGGCGGAGTCGGCACCAGCGCCACCGATGTCACCGCCGTGGTCGTAAGTGCCGTGTACTTCGTTTTCGCCAACCGCGTTAAAAAGGAAAGCCAGGAGCGCCTGAGCTAGAGTATCTGACCCGCCTGCACAGAGCACCGTATATGAAAGCCGCCCTCCGCTTCTCGAGCAAACAAGAAACGGAGGGCGGCTTACTGTGGATGGTCTTTGCATTCATTCGATTGCCACGGCACGGTGCAATCGACAGCATAATGCCAGACACGACCGAGCCGACAGCGGCAAGCGCGTCAACGGATGCGCTAGCGAGTAGCAGACCCGTTGGCACAGCCCACCATGCGAATCAAGTAGTTCTCTACGACGTGATAGGCTTGGGGCTTTTCATCTTTAAGGGAAACTAAGCACACCGGAACCGCCAGGGCCCCTTCACCCACAATGGGAACAATCTCAAACCCACTAGCAATCTGACCGGGAACGGGAAGAATGGCATTCAAGAAAAAGCCGTGCTCGGTCGCCAAAAACGCCCCAACTTGAGCGGGGCTATCGATAACGCGCGTCTCACCTAGGACACCGAGGCTTTTGTACTGCCAAAAAATCGAGTTGTTAAAGCTATCGAACGCAGTCGACTGTCCTACCGGATAGGAGCTCAGATCAGCCACAGTCACAAAGGGCCTCTTCCCGAGCGGATGGTCGGCGGCGACGAAAATACCCGTGGGCAGGGTTCCCAGCTGTTCGCAGTCATCATTGGTATTGTCATATGTACCCACCGTAAGCAAGGCGTCGAGGCCTCCCTGCTCGAGCTCCTGCTGGGCAACTCCGGGATGCACAGTACAAAACTTCACCCGCACGTGCACACCACGCATGATAAGCGTAGATAGCCCCTTATATAGCTTATCCTCGTTATCGAATGCGGGAGCGCACAGGCCAATCGAGAGTTCCGGCATCGCTTGCGGACCTGAGGCCGACGAGACGGTCAGGTCGCATCCAGACGGGTCAAAGTTTTCAACCTCGCGATATGCTTCGACGGCGGGGCGAGCCTTGGCATAAAAACTGCGACCGGCCTGAGTCGGCCTGACGCCGCTACTTCCACGCTCAAAAAGCTGAACGTTAAAAAACTGCTCGAGCTCGCTAATTGACTTGGAAATGGCCTGAACAGTCACGTGGCGCTGGTGCGCCGCAGCAGTAAAACTCTTCGTCTCGAATACGGCGACAAAATAGCCGACCTGCTTGATATTCACCATTCGCCCCTAAAAAATGCACAGTTTAATCCAGTTAAACAAAAAGCTAGCACAGTGCAAGTGCCGTCCCTGTCGCGAGCGGAGCGTTCAACTATTAGATGAACGTGCACAGCACCTTGTTGAATTACAATATGCTTCGCGGCATGCGTCATGCGTGCGCATCAAATACGTCATGTCCACTTCGAAAGGACCAGCCATGAGCTTCACTCGCAAGACTCTCAAAATCCTTGCTCTCATCTACTTTGTTTTGGGCATCGCCAGCCTCGTCACCGCCGGCGTCGGTATCGCCACGGGCGGTCTCGATTCCACGTACGGTTCGTACGCCACGCTCGCAGCGGTCGTGCTTATCGCCAAGGGTCTCGTCGACCTTGCCGCAGGCGTCGCCGGTATCAAGGGCGCCAACAAGCCTTCGCAGGTGGACGGCGCGTTTAAGCTCGGTATTGTTGCCGCGGTCGCCACGCTTGCCCAAGCGGTGCTCACGCTTCCCGCGTTTGGCGGCGACGCCATCAACTATGGCGCCTTTGTCATCGTGGTGTACGACCTGTTCTTTGTTCAGCAGGCACACGCCGTTAAGGCCGAGAACAAGGACCGCCTATAAGCGCTCGCTTCTCATAACCTCTGCAGCCAAGCAACTAAAAAGGGCCGATCGCGCATCTCCGCGGTCGGCCCTTTACGTTTGCCCAGATAAAACCCTACCAAAATGAACCTGTCCCTTTTTGGCAGGTTGTTAGCTGTGGCGGTACTCGGCGATGATGAAGTCGATGCCGGTTTGAAGGGTGTCCAAATTTGCCAGGCGCTCTTTGTCGGCAGGGCGTGTGCGATAGTAGTACGGCGTCATCTGGAACACCGCCTCGATGTCGGCCTGCGTCTGGAGCGTAATATTCGCAGATACCCGCTGCGTTCCGACCAACTCGAGCTCGGTGGTCTTCGGCAGCTTCTCATCGTTAAGGTACGGTGTGTCGTAGAGCACCTCTTTAAGCCCAAAGAGATGACGGGCACCCGGCACCACGGTGTAGAGCGAGCCCTCGGGCGCCAGCACGCGGGCAAACTCACGCTCGTTAAAGGGAGCGAAGAGCTCGGTCACCATATTGAAGGCGCCATCGGCCACGGGGATATCCTTCATGTTGGCCACGAAATAGGTCGCATCGCCGCGCTTGGCGGCCAGGCGCACCATCTCTTTGCCCAAGTCGAAACCGTAGGCATCCACGCCCGGCACCGCGCCCATGGCACTCGTGTAATAGCCCTCGCCGCAGCAAATATCGAGCAAGGCCAGCGGCTTGTCCGACGTAGCCGCGCACCGCTGAGCTCGTTCGCGCACCAGCCCGACCATCGCATCGCGCAACGACGCGTAGTATCCACGGTTCAAAAAGTCACGACGGCTGCGTGCCTGCGACTTGGGATCGCCCATGGAGTCACCGCTCTTGGACGAGCGCAGCAGATATAGATAACCCTCGCGAGCACGGTCAAACCGGTGACCGCCCGCGCATGCAGCACCGCGCTCGTCGTCCACCAACGGCTCATGGCAAACGGGACACAACAACATGGCAACTCCTTAGCGCGAACAACACAATGCACACCATTGTCGCACGCCTTCCCCACCTAGTCATTGGGGACGTTCTTGAATGACTAGTCGTTTAAGAACGTCCCCAATGACTAGTCGATTAGGAGTATCATCATCTGCGCAAATAAGCACGAAAGAGCATATTAGAGATTGAGAGCATATGGCTGACACCGTATCTAAGCACATTGACATGACCACCGGCTCGCTGTGGCGCAATATCCCCCTGTTCGCCTTCCCCGTGGCCGCCACGAGCATCTTGGAGCAGCTGTCGAACCTCATCGCCACGGTCATCATCGGTAACTTCTCGGGCGACCAGGGAACCCTCGCCATGGCAGCGGTCGGCTCCAATGTTCCGCTTACCAGTCTTATGCTCAACCTGTTTATCGGCATGTCACTTGGCTCCAACGTGGTCATCGCCAACGCTATCGGCCGCAACGATCAGAACATGGTCAAACGCGCCGTCCATACCTCGATTTTAATGGCGCTCGTGGGCTTTGTCGTCATCGCACTGGGCGAGGTCTTTGCCGAGCCCATGCTCGCCGCGCTCAACGTTCCCGCCGAAACCATGCCGCTCGCTTCGCTCTACCTACGTGTCTTTTTGCTCAGCATGCCCTCGATTTTGCTCTACAACTTTGAGGCCGCGATTTTCCGCTCCGTCGGCATCACCCGCATGCCGCTGCAGGCGCTTGCCGTGTCCACCGTCCTCAACATTGGCCTGGACCTCATCTTTGTCCCCGTACTCCACTGGGGCGTCGCAGGTGTCGCCATCGCCACCGCCATCGCCTACACCGTCAGCGCCGCTACACTCTTTATCCGCCTGCTCAAGACCGACTCCGTCGTCCGCGTCACCCCACGCGACCTGGCTATCGACCCCGTCGCCCTCAAGCGCATCGTCAAGATCGGCCTGCCCGCCGGCATCCAAAGCGCCGTCTTTGCTGTCGCCAACATCATCATCCAGTCTGCCATCAACAGCCTGGGCACCGAGGTCATGGCGGCATCGAGCGCCGCCATGAGCCTGGAGTACGTGTGTTACAACCTGCTCAACAGCTTTAGCCAGGCTTGCACCACCTTTGTGGGACAAAACCACGGTGCCCGCCAGATCGACCGCTGCACCAAAACGCTCAAGGTCTGCCTGGTCGAAGGCGGCATCGTTGCACTCACCACGATTATCGTTATTGTCGGCCTGGGGCGCGAGATCCTATCGCTGTTCAACAGCGATCCCAACATCGTCTCGATCGGCTATATCCGCGTGTGCTCGATCTTCCCGGCGTACGCCTTTAGCATGTTCTACGAAAACATGTCAGGCTACCTGCGCGGCTTTGGCATCTCGCTCACGCCCGCCCTCATCACCATGATCTGCGTCTGTGGCATCCGCTTCTATTGGGTGTTCTGCGTGTTCCCGCACTTCCGCACTTTTGCGAACATCATGATGGTCTACCCCATCAGCCTGGGCACCACGGCGTTCTTTATGGTCGTGGCGGTGCTACTTTGCCACCTGGCACGCACCTATCGCGCCACCCAAGCCAAAGCGACAGCCCGCTAAACACCGCACTCAACGCCACGCCAGTCATTAATTGACAATATGCGAGCTCATATAGTCGATAAAGCGCCTCGTGGCGATGGGCATGGTGTCCCAGCTGCGCCAGGCTGCCACCACGTCGCGCGAAGGAGCGTGCACGATGGGCCGCACGCGAATATCGGCCCGCATGCCCTCAACGGTACGGCGATAGAGCATACTCACGCCTAGGCCTTCCTCCACCATCGCCATGATGGTGTAGTCGTCGGTCACCTCGCTCGTCACGTGTGGCGACAGTCCATGCGCCGCGAATGCATCGAGCACCAGACTCTGTTCGCCCTCATCCAGCAGCACAAACGGCTCGGACGCCAGATCGGCGAGCGTCACCTTCTCCTTTGCCGTCAGCGGATGCGCGGCCGGCAGCAATGCCACCAACTCGTCGTGATAGACCACGCGCTTCTCGAGCCCAGCGGTAAATCCGCGCGCCGTAAAGCAAAAATCAACCACGCCATCGTGCACCCACTGGGCGTTGCGCGTGTAATCGCCCTGCTTGAGGGTAAAGTGCACGCCCGGGTGCAGCGCTCCAAAGTCGCGGATCACACGCGGCAGCACGGTACGACTCACGTTGGTAAACGTCGCAATGCGAATATCAGTCGACGAAAGCCCCAGCAGCTCCTGGCGCTTGCCCTCAAGCTCGGCCTCGGCAGTTACGATCTGTCGCAGATACGGCAGATACTGCTTGCCATCGCGCGTAAGCGACACACCCTGCTTACCGCGCTCGATAAGCGTGGTACCCAGCTCGCGCTCGAGCGCCTTGACGGCCTGGCTCACCGCGCTTTGCGTATAGCCCAGCTCATCGGCCGCGCGTTTCAGGCTGCCGCGATCGACCACCATACAAACAATCTGATACCGCGATGCCATCGTGCCTCCACATCAATGCAGCCGTAAAACGTTTTGCCAGGGCTTTTCGCATCTACTTTAGCGTTTCTTAATCATACTGAAGATACATTCGCTTTACTACATCCACATCTGAGAGCAGAATCCTTTTTACGAAACCGTTCTGTAACAAAAGGAGTCCCATGGATCGCAAAAAAGCAATCGCGCTCTCATTTTCCGTTCCCGTCGCATGGGGCTTTTCGTATCCCCTCATGAAGATCGGCATGGACAGCATGAACGCCACGAGCATCGTTGCGCTGCGCTGCATCATCGCCTTTGCGGCCTGCCTGCTGCTCTTCCACAAGCGCGCTTTCCGCATCAATCGCGACCTTATGGTCCGCGCCGCCATCATCGGCGCCATCATGGCAACCGAGCTCACCTGCATGTGCCTTGGCTCCAGCCTCACTTCTGCCTCCACTGCCGGCTTTTTGCAGAGCCTGACGGTCGTGATCGTGCCGTTTGCCAACGCCGCCCTGCTGCGCCGCGCCCCCGAGCGCAAAGTGCTCGTCGGCACCGCCATCGTCACCTGCGGTATGTTGCTGCTCTCGGGCGCCGACTTTACCAGCCTGAACCCGGGCGCGCTCATCATGCTGCTCTCCGCCTTTGTCTATGCCGGCCATATCATTGTGGCGAAGCGCTTTGTCGAAGATGTCGACCCGCTTGCTCTGGGCGTTTGGCAGCTGGGCTTCGGCGGCCTGTTCTCGGGCGTCGCGGCATTCACCTTTGGCGGCTTCACGCTTCCCAGCACGCCGAGCGAGATTGTCGTTGTCGTCGCGCTCGCACTCATCTGCTCTGCCTACGGCTTTATCACCCAGACGCTCGTGCAACCCCACGTGCCTGCCGAGACCACCGGCTT